>JBFKTM010000017.1:0-14683 GCA_041636295.1 Oleiphilaceae bacterium | reverse complement strand
TCCCATGAGGTCTTCAGCAGTCGGCTGGCATAGTATTCGGGTCCACCGACAAACAGCAACACAAAGCCGACCAGCAAGCCAGCCAGGAGCCCCCAACGAGAAAGATAGTACCTGAAAGCCCTTAGAAGACTTATATGCATGGGCTATTGCCCTACGACTCAGTATCGAAAGGATGATAGTTAACGGCTGTAACGTAGTAGGTCTTATCACCTTCGGGCGTGACAACGATCACTTCATCATCCACCTGTTTTTTCAGGAGACTCCTGCCGAGCGGTGCATCAATACTGATATACCCCTTGCTCAAGTCGAACTCATCTGGCCCCACAATCCGATATCGAAACTCAGCACCAGACTCATCCTCCAACTCAACCCAGGCACCAAAGTATATTCGGGACGGGTCATCCGGAACTCTCGTGACAACAACCATATCCTCCAACCGCTTGGTAAGAAAACGAACCCGGCGATCAATCTCCCTCAACTGTTTCTTGCCATAGATGTACTCAGCATTCTCAGAGCGATCCCCCTGAGCCGCTGCCTCCGATACAGCCTGAGTAACTTCCGGTCGTTTCACTTTCCATAAAAAGTGAAGCTCGTCTTTCAACGCTTTCTCCCCTTCGGGAGTAATGTATTTTGAACCCGGTTTTTGCGGTGCTCGATAACGCCCCATAGATAACTTCAACTCCGGAATTAGAATCTGACACCTACAGCGTAAACCGTAGACCAGCAGGGTAAATCTTACGAATGACTGGCTTTGCCTTTTTTAAACAGACCTGCGCCATACAGTGCAGCAATCACCCCCATAACCTGGGCGATTAACTCATACCAGAAAGGGACAGGTGACTCAGATGATAACCCGACATGTATAAACATTACCGTCATTATCATAAAAAGGGCATGCCAGTATTCCAAATAACCAGCAAATTTCGCGGTTAAATACCCGGCGATTCCGTCGGTCACAGCCCCCACAGCAAGAAGCAAAATAGCAAACAGTGTAGAGCTCAGGGGGTTACCCAGTCGTAACTGAATTTCGGTCTCAGGCACCCCTTCACCCGCCAGAATAGAGGCGTATAAGATTAACAATACCAATCCCAAAGCAATAGAGAGCGCGATATCTATCAGTGCCCCAAAGACTACGGCACTCCATTTGAGTTTCATTCTGAATCCTATTGTAAAGTGGGCCTAACGTAAAAAAGGCCTCACTCTACCAAGCCTCATGAAATAACGTCAATCCCGGGCTTATCTATTCGCTATAGCCAGTCATTTTTAATAGAAGTATAGGTTAGTTAATTCTATTCAATGGCGAGAACCGAAGACCGCCACGGCACAGCCGTCCACCCGGTAAGTTTCAGGCATAAAAAAAGCTCCGCCTGTTGAGGAGGAGCTGAAGCATTCGCTTTCTTTGGAGGGAGCAATAACTATAAGAGCACACAGACTAAACACTTCACTTCAAATCTGTGATGATTAGACTACTCGATCTAGGGTTGCCACAAGCTTGCCGCCTCATTAACGAAATGTAAGAATTCAACTATTATCACTAATTCAGACCTATGGCGTGCCGCCAATCCCACCACAGTTAAAAATTAGGTTGTTTCCTCTATTTTTTGTCGATAATGTTCGCAGCAATAATTTACAATAGCGACCTTAGGAACCTCTGATTAATCCCTGGCTGTAGATCATTGTAGGGATTTCGTTTTGGGGCACCAATCGCACACATTTTATGCATCCTCTTTTCTAAAGAAAGAGAGATGGAAGAGATTACAGAATCAACGAGGGGAACCTGATGAAAGTAAATCAGAACATTAATAATTTGGTTGAGACCGCCCTGAGCGGCCTTGATAACCTGGGCTACCAACTGGATATGATGGGCATTACCAGCCAGGTCAACCGACACACGCTAATCGCCTATGTAATGGCAGAACAGAAACACCTTGAGGGTGAGCTCGATAGCATTAAAGCCCGTGTTGGAACCGCACAGGTAAAAGTAGAGAAGACAATTGGTCGCGTCGAAGGGCTGGTTAACGATGGCGTTGATATTGCTCTGAAACCTGCTAGATCAGTGATCAGTACCATCAAGGGTTTTATTGGCTAATCGGTAGCCCTGAATAACGGTCTGATTGAGTCGGTTTATCCCGACTTAATCAGATTTCCTTTCGGCAGTTTAACCGCCACTTTCAACCCCGGCTCGCCATTCAGCAATGCAATCTCCCCCTTATGCATAGCAATTACCGCTGCAACCAAACTTAGCCCCAACCCATTTCCAGGCAAAGAGCGACTCTTGGCCACCCGATAAAATCGCTGAAACACTCTCTCTTTTTCATCATCAGGGATACCAATTCCCGAGTCAGCCACCTGAAAAAACACTCCTTCTTTGTTTTCAATCAGCTGCAACGAAATTTGGCCGCCTTCCGGAGTATACTTGATGGCATTATCAATTAAGTTACTCATCACCTGAAATAGCAGATCACGGTCTCCGCAGGTCGTTACATCCGGCTGAATCTCCTTCAGCAGTTGTTGTTCCTTATCCTCAGCCAATGCTTCGTATAGCTCAGCGGCATCTTCCATCAGTTGCGACAGATTAACCAACTCTGGCTTCGCGACCTTACCACCCGTTTCCAGCCGAGCAATACGCAACAAGGCATTGAACGTAACCAACATCTGGTCTGCCTCGGCGACGGCAACGGCGATCTGGTCACGGTCGTCCTCACGTTCAACAGAGATAAGGGCACTTTCCAACTGATTTCTAAGGCGCGTTAACGGTGTTCTCAGGTCATGGGCAATATTATCTGAAACATGACGAATACCATCCATCAATTGAACAATGCGATCCAACATCTGGTTAAGGTTTTCGGCCAACTGGTCGAAATCGTCACCGGTTCCCCGCCCGGGTATTCGCAACGCCAGATTCCCCGCCATGATTTTTCGGCTAATCTGATTGATAACCTCTATCCGCTTAGCCGTACTGCGACTCATCATGATGCCACCGATCAAAGCAAGCGCCAGGGTAATCCCCATTCCCCAGTTGATCGCACGCTCAATCAGACTTTTAACGGCCATTAAGTCATGTACATCCCGGCCAACAAGTAACCGCAAACCGCCCTGAACTACAAAAATACGGGCTCTGGCAATGTGAGGCTCACCTTTCCAGCCAACCGTCTCATCAAGCGGAAAATTGACCCAGCCATCTTGGACCTGGGCGTTTTCGGGCCACTGCTTCAGATTACCGGCAAGTTTGATATAGTCTCTGGCGGTAAACAGGTACAACGATTTACCGTTTGGATCTCGTGAAACACGCTCTCGAATGACACTAATCAGCCCATTTAAGCCCTGCCGACTATATTGCTCCGCCAAACCGACAATTTCGGCCTCGATAGTCTCATCCGTCTGATCAGCCATGTAACCGGCAGTCGCCCAGTAAATAAACCCCAATAAAATAAATACCGAGGTCGCGAACAGCACCATATAAACCAGTGCCAGCTGAAAAGAGGAGGTTCGTAACAGGCTAAGAATTTTCACTCAAGATGTACCCTGCGCCACGAACAGTCTGTAGAAGCGGCTTTTCAAATCCTTTGTCAATTTTTGATCGGAGACGGCTGATATGGACATCAATGACATTGGTCTGTGGATCGAAATGGTAGTCCCACACCTGCTCCAGCAACATGGTGCGTGTAACCACCTGGCCTGCATGTCGCATCAAGTATTCAAGCAACCGAAACTCACGTGGTTGTAACTCAATTTTCTGCTCACCCCGTCTCACGGTTCGCGCCAATAGGTCCATCTCAAGGTCGGCTACATTCAGGCTCGTAACCTGCTCCGCCTGCGGGCTTCCTCGACGCAGCAGTACTTCCATTCGGGCTAACAGCTCAGTGAACGAAAATGGTTTGGTGAGGTAGTCGTCTCCCCCACCTCTCAGCCCGTCTACACGGTCATCTACATCACCCAGCGCACTCAGAATTAATACCGGGGTCTGGTTACCGGTGGCCCGCACGGTTTTTATAATCGACAAACCATCCATTCCAGGCAGCATGCGATCGATAATCATAATGTCATAGCTCTCACTAGCTGCCAGTAACAGACCATCTTTACCATCAGCCGTGTGATCAACCACATGGTCACACTCCTGCAGCCCTTTGACCAAATATGCTGCGACATCTTTATCGTCTTCGATAACTAATACACGCATTAAATACCCAACCTAACTATTTCAAAAATATGTAACGAGATGAATACGCTTTAGAATCCACTCGCCTTTAAGCGGTCTCACGCGAACGCTTGATCAACTCATAGGCAGCTTTAATCTCTCTGGTTTTTTCTGTCGCGATTTTCATCATCTCTTCCGGTAGCCCTTTTGATACCAGCTTATCGGGATGGTGCTGACTAATGAGCCTGCGATAGGCCTTCTTGACCTCAGCATCACTTGACGCCTTATTCACTCCCAACAGCTGGTACGCTTCAGAGAGTGACTCCTTGGTAGCCGGTGCCTCCCTACTCCATTCACGTTGTGAGAAACGTTGCTGAGCAACCACCATCGCCAATAGTCGTTCAAATTGGCCTCGAGAAAATCCCAGACGTTCGGCAACTGTTAATAAAACCTGCTGTTCTTTAGGGTCCAGATCACCATCAGCTAATGCGGTGGCGATCTGAATCTCCAGAAACATCTGAATCAAATTGAGCCGTCGGTGGCACTCTTTTCGTAATTGTTCGAGCACATCAAGTAATGGAAAGTCAGCCTGCTTCCCTGAATTAAACAGCTGCATGGCCGCCCGTGTCTGCTCTTCATCCAGCTGCATCTTCGCCATGGTATGACGGGCTAGATTGATCTCATCTTCGGTTACTCGTCCGTCCGCTTTTGCGATATGCCCCATGACTGAAAAGGTTGCCGTAAAAAACGCTGCCTGCACACGCTCTTGTGCACCGCTATCCCAGTCTTGCCCACCTTCCAGTAATTCGACCCCAGCCAGCCCCTTGTCGAAGCCATGACCAAGTGTCGCACCTAATAAAGCACCTAAAGGGCCGCCTAGCATAAAGCCAAACGCACCACCAATTACTTTCCCCCACCAACTCATAGATACTGTCTCACTCGTCCATCTTTACTAAAGCCACTCAACTCTGACATCACTGCTACTAGCATCTAGTAACACTAGCTTAAGGGAGTGTCGGTTATAGGCATAATTAATTGTTTGTAACCTGTTGGTCATCTCTGCACTTTCTGATGCATCCAACCAAGACCCGCCTCGGTGCCTTGCCGTGGGCGATATTCCGCACTCACCCAACCTTGGTAACCCATATTGTCGAGTTCGGCAAACAGGTATGGGAAGTTGATCTCACCACTTCCCGGCTCGTGTCTCCCCGGATTATCGGCAAATTGAATATGCCCAATACGGGGCAGATTGTCTTTAATAGTGCGAGCAAGGTCGCCCTCCATTATCTGCATATGGTAGATATCGTACTGAAGATAAATATTATCGGCACCCGTCTCCTCAATCGCACGCATTACCTTGGCAGAGTCATCCAGATAAAAGCCCGGCATATCCACCCGACTATTAATCGCCTCCACCATCAGACTAATGCCATGGGGTCTTAGCTGATCGGCAGCATAACTCAGATTGCCGATGAGTGTATCCCAGGCCTGAGCATGAGGCAGATGGGGCGGAAGCAAACCAGCCAGACAGTTGAGTCGCTGACAGCCTAGCGCCAACGCATACTCTATTGCCAAATCAACCCCCTGTTTGAACTCGTCGACGCGATCAGGCAAGCAAGCGATTCCTCGTTCACCCGCGTCCCAATCGCCAGGCGGCATGTTGTGCAGTACCTGAGTGAGCTGATACTGCTCTAGCCTTGAGCTTAAAAGCTGTTTATCCCACTCATAAGGAAAGAGATACTCTACACCTCGAAAGCCTGCTGCCGCAGCTTTTTCAAAACGATCAAGAAAACCGACTTCGGTAAAGAGCATGGAAAGGTTGGCTGCAAATTGGGGCATGAAACGGCACTCACTTAGCTATTGCGAATTTATTACTTACGATTATCAATATTCAGTGTTAGCACGTTAACTGGTTAACTCTATAACTAATTAGTGGCCGCCCAGAAACACCGAACTTTTGAAAAATTCTCCGTTATAGGTCGGGATTCGCCTAGGGCGCCTACTATTGGCAACCTGAAAAACCAGTATCTTAATGGGAATCATTGCCGGGTTAAAACCCGACCTACGTTAAAAACAGTCATTACTGGATACGAACTAATTTGTACCATCACCACTCAGCTGCGTCTGATTTAACGCCTCCAGCTGTAGTAGTAAGCCACTATGATCCACATTTTCGTTACCGGAAGCCACCAGCGCCAAATACTCTTCATAGACACGCTGCGACAGAGGCAAGGTCAAGCCTTCACTGCGGGCCTCATCTAAAATAGTACGAAGGTCTTTTAATTGTACCCGTGAAGTGGCGCCGGGCTCAAAGTTACGCTCAATCATGCGCTGGCCATGCAACTCCAAGATACGGCTTGCTGCAAAACCTCCACTCAATGCCTCACGCACGGCTGCCGGGTCGGCACCGCCCTTTGCCGCCAACAGTAGCGCTTCCGATACGGCACCAATCGTGATCCCCACAATGGCCTGATTCGCCAACTTAGCAAGCTGTCCAGATCCTGTTGGCCCAATATAGGTGGATTTACCCAAGACGCTGAAGATAGGCACTGCCTGCTGATAGTCGTCACGTTCGCCGCCAACCATAACCGACAAGGTTGCCCCAGCCGCCCCCACCGTGCCACCGGATACCGGGGCATCAAGGTGAGCAACATTTCGTTGTCGCAATGCCCGATGATGCTCACGTGCGGTAGCCGGCGGTATGGAACTCATATCAATCACCATCGCTCCCGCTTTACATGCGTCGGCCACACCTTGCTTAAACAGTACGTCGTCAACAACCGGGCCATTCTCTAACATGGTTATAACAAAATCTGCCGCCTTAACCGCTTCCGACGGCGTCGTAGCAATGACTGCCTGACTCGCAAAAACATCGGCCTTAGATTGGGTTCTGTTCCATAAGGTCAGCGAATGCCCGGCTTTTAACAGGTTTTGCACCATGGGCTTACCCATCAGCCCAATCCCCAGAAATGCGATATTCATAATCTTTAACTTACCCTCTTACAACCTGAGCTAGACAGGAGGCACATCCTATCTCGTTATGGCTAGTTACATAAATAGCAGACATAAAAAAACCGCCTACTGTTATGTGGCGGTTTTTAGCAGCAGCCGGGATTAACCTTCCATTAATACCCGAACTTTTTTCATAGCGTTCTTTTCCAGCTGGCGAATACGCTCGGCTGAGACACTGTATTTATCAGCCAGGTCGTGCAGCGTTGCCTTATCTTCAGACAACCATCGCTGTTTGAGAATATCCTGGCTACGCTCATCAAGGGTATTCATCGCCGAGTGCAGACGACTATTGGAATCTTCTGTCCAATCCGCTTGCTCCAAGCGTTTTGCCGGATCATAGCTGTGATCCTCAAGATAGTTAGCCGGAGCCTGATACGCCAATTCGTCATCATCATCGACACCGCCGTCAAATGCCGTATCTTGCGAGCTCAAACGACCTTCCATCTCTCGCACAACCCTGGGTTCAACTCCAAGATCCTCGGCAACCGCCTTAACTTCAGCATGATTCAACCAGGCAAGACGCTTTTTCGCACTTCTAAGATTGAAGAACAGCTTCCGCTGCGCCTTGGTTGTCGCCACCTTGACGATTCTCCAATTACGCAAGATAAATTCATGAATCTCCGCTTTAATCCAGTGCACAGCAAAAGAGACCAAGCGCACACCAAATTCAGGATTGAAGCGTTTTACCGCTTTCATCAAGCCCACATTGCCCTCTTGGATCAAGTCAGCTTGAGACAGGCCGTAGCCTGAATAACTCTTGGCAATATGCACAACAAATCGAAGATGCGACATAACTAATTGACGTGCCGCTTCCAGATCGTCTTCATTATGTAAATTTGCTGTCAGCTTGCGCTCTTCTTCGACTGACAGTACGGGAATGCTATTAACGGCCTGCATATACGATTCCAGATTACCACCCGGTGATAGCATATCTACTGGCTGTAAGCTTGTACCCATTTAAACCTCCACAATTAACTAGACGTCGAATATATCATGTCCGATTTAAGACTTCTAGTGGCGTAAAAAGTTCCCTTTTTACGCAAATTCAAACATCATTTTTTATTTTCATGAGACTTATTAACCCTTTATGAAGCCTCACATTAGCTTCTAGAGTAGCGTAATCTCATGACAATTCCATTAATTCTTCGTAACACAGGCTAAACGCTCTTGGTGTGTCACAATTAGAGTGTAACCATTGCGTCGATAATCCCAATAGGTAATTCCCCTGACGCCGCGTTATAGCCTCTGATATCAGGTCGGTTCAATATCACCCAGATGCCGCCGCACCGCCAGCCATGCCCCAACCCAGCCAAGCAACATACTCATTCCCAGCAATAACAGGGTGGATTCCAGATCGAGCCCTGACAATCTAAAGGCACTGTAATACAGCGTTGCCAACTCACTGATCGGGCCATTCAGCCAACCCAGTGTCAGCTGAACCAAGCAGAAAGCGATTAATCCACCGCCAAGGCCATACCATAGCCCAGTATAAAGAAAGGGTCTTCTAACAAAACCATCGGTTGCACCAACCAGTTTAACCACCACAATTTCATCACGCCGGTTTTCTATTGCCAGCCTGATGGTATTCCCGATAACCAGTAGCACCGCCAATGCCAGCAGCAGCGCCAACGCCCAGACACCGCGCTCTATCAGCTCGGTCATACTATGCAAGCGCTGCACCCACTGCAGATCGAGCTGTGCCTTTTCAACCAACCCTATGTCGGCAAGGCTTTGCTGAAGCGCTTCTGTCTGATCAACCGTTGCCAGTGTTTTGGCGGGCTTCACCACAATCACATGGGGTAATGGATTATCATCAAGGTAGTTGAGCACCTCTCCGAAACCGGACAAACTTTTAAACTCATCTAACGCAGAACTGCGACTAATAAAGTCGGCTTGAGAAATGGTTGAGCGAGATGACAGCTCCAGTGCCAGCTTAGCTGCATCCTGATCACTGACATTCATTTTCAAAAATAGCGTAATCTGGGCAGAACCATCCCAACCACTACTTAGCTGCTGAACATTGGCTAACAACACCGAAAGGCCCGTAGGCAGAGAGAGTGCGATACCAATCACCGCCCAGGTCATTAAACTGGAAAGCGGCTGTTTGATCAGACGACGAAAGCTCTCTCTGGCAATTTTTCGATGATTTGCCAGATAACTGTCGACGGACCCCTGTTTTCTACTGGCTCGGGCTCCGTCAGCTTTCTTAGGCTCTGTTTTAACCGACGACGCTTTTTTCGCATGCTGTGGACGACTCGGGCTGGCCCCTCTCGACTTTTTACCAGGTTCCATCACCCTCTCCAAACGCTACATTTGATACATCACTGATGTCGGAACCACGATCGGTATATTGCGCCAGGTTATCTCTAGCGCTCTCTATTAACTGCCCAGCGTTTAATTCCAGAACACGGTGCTTGAGGTTGGCGATTAACGCCAGATCATGACTGGCAATCAATACCGTAACGCCCACCTGATTGAACTGTTCAAACAGGTTCATGATATCAGCAGAAAGCTCAGGATCCAGGTTTCCAGTCGGCTCATCGGCCAACAATAAAGCCGGTTTGTTTACTACAGCACGAGCAATACCTACACGCTGCTGCTCGCCTCCTGACAACTGAATGGGATTCAACTTCTCTTTGCTCAGCAGCCCGACTTTATCGAGCGCCGCACGGACTCGACGACCAATTTCCCGCTGTGGCATGCCGGTAATTTCCAGTGGAAGCGCCACATTATCAAACACCGTACGATCAAAGAGCAGCTGGTGATTTTGAAATACCACCCCAATATGCCGCCTAAAATAGGGAATCTGCCGGCGAGGAATACGGTTAAGATTTTGCCCCCCCACAATGAGCTGCCCTTGACTGGGGCGCTCCATCAACATGATCAGTTTTAACAGCGTACTCTTACCCGCACCGGAGTGGCCCGTCAGAAAGGCCATATCACCACGCCTTATATGAAAGCTAACCTGAGACAGCGCCTCGTGCCCGCCTTCATAGCGTTTGCTAATATTATCGAATTTAATCATGTGCAGGTTAAATCACTTGGTTAATTTTGACTCTGTTGACGGTTGATAACGATGTCCATTCACAGCCCCGTCACTATTTGTCGAACAGTGCGTTTACAAATTCATCAGCCTTAAAGGGTCGCAAATCATCAATCTGTTCGCCGACACCGATAAAGCGAATAGGGAGCCCCATCTGCTTGGCGATCGCAAATATAATTCCGCCTTTAGCCGTACCATCCAGCTTCGTTAAGGTAATGCCCGAAACCCCGACGGCCTGCTTAAACAGCTGTGCCTGACTGAGGGCATTTTGACCGGTTCCGGCATCCAACACCAGCATCACCTCATGGGGTGCGGTACCATCCAGCTTCCGCATCACCCGAACCACCTTCTCCAGCTCAGCCATCAAGTTATCTTTGTTCTGCAATCGACCGGCTGTATCGGCAATTACAATATCGACCCCTTTAGCCTGTGCTGATTGAACCGCATCAAAAATAACAGAAGCACTGTCCGCGCCGGTGTGCTGTGCCACCACAGGTACATTATTACGCTCACCCCAGACCTGCAATTGCTCCACCGCTGCCGCACGGAAGGTATCACCCGCAGCCAACATCACGCTCTTGCCCTGTTGCTGATATAGCTTCGCCAATTTACCAATGGTCGTGGTTTTCCCTACGCCATTCACTCCAACCATCAGAATAACAAAAGGCTGACCGTTAGACTCAATCGCGAGTGGCTCGCTGCTATCAGCCAGTAGTGAAACAAGCTCTTGCTGCAGTGTCTGCTGAAGCGCGCCTGGATCAGAGAGCTGCTTTCGCTCCACCTTTTCGGTAATAGACGCAATGATCTGTGTGGTTGCTTCTACCCCGATATCCGCGGTCAATAACAGCGTTTCGATATCTTCCAACAGCTCGTTGTCTATGGTTTTTTGCCCCATAAACAGATTAGCCAGCCCATCCGCCAGATTCGACCGTGTTCGACTAAGGCCGCTCTTGATGCGTGCAAAGAAGTTAACCGGCGCTTCGGCAACAGGTTCAACGGCTGCTTCAACAGTGATCTCGGTCGTAATCCGCTCTTCGGTCACAACCACCTCAGCAGCCGACTCAACCATCGCAGCCGATGGCTCTTCCAGTGCCTCCTGCTTGGTGACTGCGGTTGCACCGGTCACTTTTTCAGTGGGTCGTTGCTCTACTTTTTTTGGCGAAGGGCGGCTATTTTTGAGTGTGGAAAAATCAACTACCCAAAGAATAACTAAAATAGCCAAAACAGCTAATGTAATAAAATTTGCCGTATCCATATTCACTTAATTACCATTGAAGTTACAGGAAGTGTGCCGAGCCAGCCACTTTCCAGCACGCGATAAGCCGCGCAATTACTGGGCTTTCGACATCTATAACGAGCTAGCAGACCGTTATCAAGGCGCCTATTCTATTATTGATTTGTAACCAGTCCAAATCCCTTTTAACATGTATCGCCCGTTGAGGCCAAAATTGGCCCTAAATTAGTCACTCACCAGCCCCTTATTCACTCTTTTTTAGACGTAATTTATGTCAGCCCGAAAACCTAAAGCTCGCATTTCAAAAAATCGCACTCACGGTGATCGCAAACACAGTGATCAAAGCACAGCCAGACACCCTGGTAGCCAGAATAGCGTGTTACGAATTATCGGCGGACAGTGGCGGAGTCGAAAATTAACCTTCACCGCTGTCGATGGGTTACGCCCTACCACCGACCGGGTAAGGGAAACACTTTTTAATTGGCTCGCCCCTATCATGCCCGGTGCTCAGTGTCTGGATCTATTTGCAGGCAGCGGGGCCCTTGGGCTAGAGGCGCTCTCCAGAGAAGCCAAATCAGTCACGTTTGTTGACCTGTCAACCACCGCAATCCAGTCTTTAAAAAACAATTTGCAACAACTTAAGGCAGACAATGCCCAGGTATTTTCGACAGACGCTATTAAATGGCTGCAAACAACCCAGCCCCAATCGGCCTATGATGTAATATTTATTGACCCCCCTTTTCGCTGCAATCTGGTACCGGCATGCATAGAGCACCTTCAGGCCCAGCCCTTCTTGAAGGCGGGAAGTTATATTTATATTGAAATTGAAAAAGAGACGCCACTGCCACCGCTGCCAGATCATTGGCGACTGCACCGCGAAAAAGAAGCAGGACAGGTTCGCTATATGCTGTTTATCAATAACGAACCTAAATAGTACCTGTCCAGAAAGGTTTTTTCGTCATCCTTCGGCTCGACCGAAGGATCCACAAGTCGTTGGAATTAATGGATCCTGTGATCAAGTCACAGGATGACGACGGGGGAGTTTGTCGTGCTTCAGGACGCGATCTAATTAGCGAGCTGGCTGCAGCGAATAGCTCTTCAGCATCGCGGCAAACTCTTCCAGCGACTGTATACCACTGGCTTCTGCCTGGCGGCACCACTCCATCAGATGACTCAGTTTTTCCTGAACTCTACTACCAGGGTTGCGACGCCAAATTTCCTGCAACTCCTGATGTTTTTCATAGATCAATCGAATCGTACTGTTATTTTGTAACATCGCATTAATCCGGGACTCTTCAGACGGTTTGATAATCGTTATATCGCGCGCCAATAGCTTGCGAGCCTTGCGGTATATCGGGCGCAGTTCAGACTCCATCTGTGCTTTCTGCTGCTTTAAAATGGGAATCATCACTTGTCGCTTATACTGCGCCATGATCTGGAAACGGTTGTTGGCGATTGCCAAAACGGTATCACCGTCCAGCATATCTTTACCCGGTACACGATGGGCTATGGGGCCTTTGTTGCGAGGTTTGGCTAATCCAAACATTCCAAAAAAACGAATCCACAACCAGCCTATATCCAGCTCCCATTTTTTCATGCTCAATTTAGCAGAATTAGGGTAGGTGTGGTGGTTATTATGAAGTTCCTCGCCGCCAATCAAAAAGCCAAACGGGATGATATTCCGGGAGTTATCGCTGCACTCAAAGTTTCGATATCCCCAGAAGTGTCCTATTCCGTTGATAACGCCCGCCGCAAAAAATGGAATCCAGATCATCTGCACGGCCCACACGGTAATGCCCGCTACACCAAAGCACAGCAGATCAATAACGGCCATCAACGCAATACCCAGTGAGCGATGTTTGGTATAGAGATTCCGTTCAATCCAATCTTCAGGGGTTCTACGGCCATAGCGATCCAGCGTTTGCTGATTTTTCGCCTCCGCCTGATAAAGCTCTGCACCGGTCCACAATACCGTATTGATCCCCTTAACTACCGGGCTATGAGGGTCTTCTTCCTGCTCACATTTTGCGTGATGCTTACGATGTATAGAGGTCCACTCTTTGGTTACTGTGCCGGTGGTTAGCCATAGCCAAAAGCGAAAGAAATGCGCCAGTGCAGGATGCAGGTCTAGCGCATTGTGTGCCGAGTGCCGGTGGAGATAAAGGGTGACACTTACAATGGTGATATGCGTTAAAATTAACGTTGCCAGAATGACCTGCCACCATGCCAGATCAAGTAAACCGTTGTACCACATGCCGCTTAACCACCTCACCATTAACCGATTATTTTAATTTATCTCAAAAAAATAGACTTACAAGTGTACGCCAATATAACTCCCGCATACAGTACTTAATCGTAACCGGATTCACTAAATGATACAGAGCCTACCTATTCTACTAATATTTGTAGGGCTTCAGTATCTATCGCAAGATCCGAATTAATAACGGCATTGAGTTCAGCGTCAAGGCTTACGCCGGCATTACGGCCGGAACTGCATCCAGAACTACAGCCGACGGTCGAGAAGGAGGTTGCCAAATCGGTCTCGTCGCACCTGCCATCCCGCTTCAACCATTGTCGTCGATACCGTCTCTACAATCAGCAACGGCCCTGCGAGCGTTTCATCGAGTTTCAACGCCGATCGGGCGTATACCGGAACGGGCTCGCGATAACCAAACACTGAGATAACGCCATCGGGCTCACCGTCACCCTCCTCCATCTGCCCTAAAGAGATGCCTAGCCCGGGCGAAGTGACCGAAACCCGCAGATTAACCATTTCAACTTCGCGGGCCATCGCATGGCCATAGCGCGCTTTATGGGTATTGTGAAAGTTTTCTATTAATTGCGCTGGCGATGCCCAGGGGAGATTCAGCGTAAAACTCTGCCCTCTGTATCGTAGGTCAACCGAATAGCTGGTTTTAATCTCTGCTGCATCAACATTCTCATGCTCCAGCTCCGCACGCCCTTGCTGCGCCATCGCCTCAAACATCAACAGTAACTGATCCTCCTCAACGGCGGTCAATGGCGCGGTATGGGTTTTCGATAGCTGTCGCTCATGAGGGGCTACCAGCATACCAAATGCCGAAAGTACGCCACCATGCACGGGAATAATCGCTTTGCTCATATTCATTGCATCTGCCAATGCACAGACATGCAGACCACCTGCGCCGCCAAAACAACATAAGCGGAATTGCGAGGGGTCATAGCCACGCTGTATCGATATGGTTCTCAAGGCACGCGTCATATGTTCATTGGCAAC
>JBFKTM010000016.1:0-14764 GCA_041636295.1 Oleiphilaceae bacterium | reverse complement strand
TAAAACGACAATCCCTGGTTTCCCTGATCCTTCCATTACTCAGCCGAATATTCGTTTTCAGCAGACTCGTTCGATGCCAAACGAGATGTCTCGAACAGACTCTATGCCGGTGAAGTATCACAAAGAAGAAGATGGTACGTTCCGTTCGGTGGTTGATGAGAAAGCGGGTAAGGAAAAATCATGGAACCTGAACCGTTTAAGCTCCCGTGAGAATCCCCTGGTCATCTTTACTCTGTCGACTCAAGCGGTTATCGGGGCTTTCCTGATGACGTTTCTTGGACCATTGCTGGGCTTTGAAGCATTTTCTGAAATAAAAGAGAGCGCGGCCTATTTCCCCATGCTGATTTCATTGATTGTGATTCAGGCCGGAGTGCTGGTGCTATCAACCTTACACTTGGGCAAACCCTTACGATTCTACCGCGGCTTTAATAACCTGCGTTACTCTCCACTGAGCCGAGAGGCGTTGGGGATTGCGATGTTCTTTGCAGGCTTGGCCGGTTTTACTTTCTTCGAGTTACTGGATGTCTGGCTGGATCTCTGGTTATTAAAAGCTGCAGCGATTGGCGCAGGCATTTTTGCAACGGTGTCTGCCTTGATAGGGTTGTACTTCATGCACTGTATTTACCGCATTAAGGCTCGTCCGTTCTGGAACCACTGGCAGGTATTAACGTCATTTTTTGGCACGATGTTTAGTGTAGGCGGTATCTTGCTTGGTTTGTTCGCAATCACTTCAATGGCGATTCAAGGCCGTGACTATGCAGAGCTGTTGTCTCTATTGGGTGGTTTGGTTGCCGTTGGACTGATGGCCGAAGCCGTTGGTCTAGTATCTCATGCGCGTTATCTGAATACCGAAAATGGTGAGGGTGCTGCAGCTCATTATATTCAGTCGACCACCTTCGGTAAGACATACTTGTTAAGGAATGCGTTGCTTGGACTGGGTATAGTTGCCTCTATCGGTGTAGCGGTATTTGCCCCGGCTGGTTGGGTCGCTATGTCATTGGTTGTGTTGCTTTCACTGGCAGTCGTTGCAGCACTGTTGGCTGGGCGAGCGCTGTTTTACGTGCTGGTTATTCCGACCACAATGCCCGGTGCCTTTTTCTGGAAGAACAAAGGTTTTGAACAGCATGCACGTGACATCGGCCTGGCCAATATGCCTCAGGTGGGGGTAGTGCCTGACGCCCATTAACTGTTTGTAATCCATAGCAAAAGCCAACCATTTTCGGTTGGCTTTTTGCGTTTTTGAAGTCTCTTTTCGGATGACCTGGGTCTAGTTTGTACGTTCTGATACAAAACAGCGATAGAGTTGTACAAAACTTCTTTTTTAAATGGTGATTGGTCCTATCTTACGTTCACTGAAATAAGAGAATAATCATGAACATATCACCACATCATCTATCGTTGCCAAGCACTGCTAACATGACCTCGGTTCAATCAGAAAAATCACCGACCAGTGACGAGCTGGTAAGGCCTGAAAAAGTACAGGACGATAATGTGACCTTATCTTCACAGGCTCACGCTTTTCAAACATTAGATTCCCTTTATAACGAGTTAGATAGCATTTATGAGTCTCATTTATCGGCGAAGGATATCAAGTCCATAGATCAGGCTTATTCACGCTTAGATGAAATCTTTTCGAATGCGGAGCCTCTGGCTAAGGAGCAAGCCGAAGCAGATAAAATATTTGATCGATTGGATAGTATATTTCAGCAAGCGGAATCGAAAATTTCTGCAGGTGACCGGGAGCGCATTGCCCAGCTGGATGAACAGATATCAGCCATCGAGACATCCCTATCAGACGAAGAATACAATGTGTTATCACCTGAGCAAGAAAAACAGCTATTAGCACTTGAAGAAGAGCAAAATAACCTGTTGCTTTCGAAGCTTAGTGCAAGTGAGCGTAAAGAGGTAGAGGGACTGAACAAGCAGATCGAGGCTCTTTTTGATAAAAAGGATTTTAGCGATGCCGATCAAAAGCAAATAGATGCCTTGTTTGACGTTCTGGATAACACACTGAGTCGATCCTTCGAGCAGCTGCCAGCCGATAAACAAGAGAAAGTTATGGCTCTTGATCAAAAAATAGAGCAGCTGTTGTCTCACATAGAATCCACTACAACGTCAGATGTGCTCACATACGGTGCCGATTAACACGGTCGTTTAATTTTACATTCCTTTCGTGCTTTGCTAACTCTCGGGATTCTCCTGCGACCGCAGGAGAATATCTATCGCTCTCTGAAGTTTATTTTGACAATTGAACCGCGTCAGATTTGTACGTTCTGATACAAAACCGAGATAGTGTTGTACAAATTTTGCCTTTCTAATAGCCCTACCGGTTAAGAAGCCACGCCATTATTTTAAGGTTGAATAGGCTTCTAAGTGCAAAACGTTTTGCCACTTTTTTAATTGATATAAATAAAAGTGGAGATTCCTATGAAGGCTCGTCATGTTTTATCGGCAGGGGTTATTGTTGGATTGTTGGTGGTTTCAGGCCACGCCATATCCGATACTCGCACTGCCAGAATTATTGGTGGTGAGATATCGAAGCCAGCGACCTATCCATGGATGGTGTCGTTGCAAAGTGAGAAGGAGGGAGATCATTTTTGCGGAGCCAGTTTGATTGCTGATCGCTGGGTTCTGTCTGCTTCACACTGTCATGAGGGAGAACCGGTAGAGAGCCTCTTTGCCGTGGTGGGTGAATATGACCTGAAAACCAAGGATGAGGGGCAGAAGCGTGTCGGCATCAAGCGGATTATTAAAGCCGATAGTCGCCCCAACGGCGATATGATGTTACTTGAGCTAAAAGAGCCGGTGCAGAGTGCTAAAGTTTTGTTGGCGGATGATACCTTGATGAGCCAGCTAAAGACGGGTGATATGTTTACCGTAATGGGCTGGGGGAACAGGGCTGGTGACCAGTCAGAAGACTTTCCTGTTAAGTTACATCAAGTCAATGTACCGCTATACAACAAAGAGGAGTGTAAAAACGCCTATAATGCGATTGGCCAGGAAGTCGACGATACGATGATCTGTGCCGGTTATAAGTTGGGCGGTAAGGACTCCTGTCAGGGTGATAGTGGCGGACCTCTGGTGCTTCAACGAAATGGCAAGTGGTATCAGACTGGGGTCGTCAGTTTTGGTGAGGGCTGTGCCCTGGCTAATTACCCGGGGGTATACACGCGGGTGGCGACCTTTAACCAATGGATCAACGAACAAATTTCTCAGGCCAATGGGCTCTCCATCAATCAAACGAGCTTGGGCCTGATCGGTGTGGACAGTGAGTTAACTCATTCGATTACCTTAACCAACAACGGGCAGGCGGCGCTTTCCGTTCAGGGCATTGCTCTGCAGGGTGATACCGGATTCCAGATTAATTCAGATAAGTGCACCTCCCAGGTACTAGAGTCTAAGCAGCAGTGTATCGTTGAGATTAAAACCCAATTTACCGAGGCCGGGAAAAAATCCGCTACTATGCAAGTGAGTACCACGGATAGTCATCACCCGCAGTGGGACTATACGATGGTTGTGGAGGTTTTGCCAAAAGCGGACTTCAGTGGGAAGTTGGCCAACGGGTTGAATTGGTATGTGGGTGCCAGTGGTCAATGGGCGCTTGAGTCCGGCGATAATAACAGTCAACAACTCACCTCAACGCTCAATGACCAGTTTAATGAAACGCTCTTGATGACACAAATTAAGGGCGAAGGGACGCTGACTTTTGAGTGGATGTCTGGTGATGTTAACAACATGGAGTTGTTGCTGCTGGTGAATGGTGAAGCGGTTGATGCCTTTAATGCAACAGAGAATTTCAGCACGGTAACGCATACGCTTAAACCTGGAAATCATAGTGTCGCGTGGCTACTGCAGGCCCGTAGTGATCGCTCATTGCAACATAAGGCGGTAGATAGCAAGGTCAGAGTAAAATCCGTTGCCTTTAAAGCAGCAGGTAGCAACGCTACCGCGGGCACCCCTGCTAATACCGGGGGAGGTTCAGGCGGTGGCAGTACTGGGGTCGTGCTACCGTTGATGCTACTACTACTGGCTATCCGAAAGAAAACTCAGTCAGAAACGATGATTGCTAAAGGAGTATCACAATGAAAACATCTAATTCAGTCAGGCTAGGCATCGGGTTACTGGTATTGTTAGTCGTCAGTGCCGTGTTTTTAGGAATACTGCTTTCAGGTAAGGTTTTAGCAGATGATGCAATGGGTAACCCAAGTAATCCGGTATTGAATCCGGTGCGTATAGCAACACTGAAATCAATCGCGGTTGAAGACGGTAAACTGGTGTTTTCTGCCAAGAGTCATGGCTGTACGAATAGTGAGGATTTTAGATTGTTGTTGGATGGACCTGACCTGATGGTGATTCGGATAAATCCGGATCTGTGCAGGAAAATGCCTCAATGGAAGCAGTATGCGTTGCCATTAAATGACCCGGAATTGCGGGAATGGCATGAACTCTATGTCAGCAATCCAATGGCGCTGGAGTGGTGATACCGATATTATAAAGCCTCTAAAACGAGCTGCAATCGGCTCGTTTTAGATTATAGCGCACCAACGCACGGCCACTGTGTACCGTAATAAATAATATACAGTAACCGTACCAGATAGATAACGTAGGATTAGTCGAATGAAAACCGTAGACCGGCTGTTACTGGTTGATGACGATAAAAACCTTACCCGGTTGATGGCTCAATTTCTTGAACAGAACGGCTTTCTGGTTGAGGTGATTCATGATGGTGAGTCGGCTGTTGCCTGGCTGCAGCATAACCACCCGCAGCTTATTGTATTGGATATAATGTTGCCTGGTATGGATGGCCTATCGGTATGCCGCGAAGTAAGAGGTCACTATAAAGGACCTATTATCATGCTTACCGCTTTAGACGACGACATTGATGAAGTTGCCGGACTGGAAGTGGGAGCCGATGATTATCTGGCCAAACCGGTTAAATCGAGAGTACTGCTCGCCCATATTCGTGCGCAACTGAGGCGTGTTGAGCATTATTCCAACGTTACGGAGGAGCCCCTCAAGGGGGGGGCGTCGCTAGCGTCGATCCATACCAATGATATTTCTATTAATCCAGCGGCTAGAACCGTCACAAAAGCGGGGGTGCCGGTTGAATTGACCACGGCGGAATTTAACCTGCTCTACTATCTGGCAAGGCAAGCGGGCAAGGTCATTTCACGTGAGCAGGTTTATCGAGAGATCTTTAACCTTGAGTACGATGGCCTGGATCGCTCTATTGATCTACGTATATCCAGAATTCGAAAGCGCTTGGAGAGTGACCCGAAACAACCGCAGGTAATTAAAACGGTTCGGGGCGAAGGTTATCTTTTTGCCATTTCAAGTAGCACGGGAAATAGTGGAGAGGGCTAATGAAACCTTTTTGGCGTGTCTATATTCCCCTTGCCGTGTTGTTTGCTGCCACTTTTATTATCCATGACTGGGCCTATTCCAGGTTTTCAAGCGATAGTGCTCCATTTGAGCAACAGGATGAGATCGCAGGGGAGGTGGTTGTGGCCATTGAGCAGGCGATAGAAGCCAATAGGCAGCAGTCTGCATTATCTGATCCATTGTCTTTAATAGAACTGACCGCTCTCTTGGCTGAGTTAGAGGTGCCGTGGCGTGATCGCTTCGCCCACAATGCCACGCTGGTATTAACACCCGAGGAATCGGCTTTGAGTTCTGATGACCTACAGATTATACGAGAGCAGGGCTATATCATTTTCGAAGATCCCGACAGTGGACTCTGGGGTGTTAATGTCATGCCGGTAGACAGCAGCTGGGTTATCGAGTTGATTTTTGAGTCTCAAGGCGAGGAGGGCTACTATTTCTGGTTGATCGGTTACTGGCTGTTTTACCTGGTTGCATTAGCCGTGGTTCTCTATCTGGTACTAAACAGTGTGCTGGGCACTTCTCAGCGTGATCTTAAGCAGGTCAGCGAATCTGTTGCCCGTATTAAGCATACCTTTGATCAGACGCAGGCTGTACCGGATGATAGGGAAGCTGACGCTAGAGTGATGTTTCAGCAGCTGAACGATATTGAACAGCATATCATTCGTGAGAAGCAGAACCACCATCAACACTATGATGACTTGCGAGATCTGCTGCATGGTGTAGCCCATGAGTTTAGAAGCCCGATGGCACGAGCCAGTTTCGCGCTCGACATGGCTGAGAATGAATGTGAGGCCGAGCCTGTTGATCGAGCCAGTGTTCGTTCTTTGTTTCAGGAGATGGAGAGTTCGCTGAAGGAGTTGGATGGCCTGGTAAAAGAAGTATTGAGTTACTCCCGCCTGGAGCATGGTCGCGGGGAGCTGGATTATGAACGGACAACGATACAGAGTGTCGTACAGGAGATTATGGCCAAGCAACAGCCACTCTATCCACATATTGTGTTTAAGGCGGTCTGTGACACTGCAGCCTATCAAACATTGGCGGTCAATGTTGATAGCCGACTGTTCTATCGTGTAATGATCAACCTGATTCGCAATGCCGCTCGATTTGCCGAGCATACCGTTGAGGTCAGCTGGACGTTATCCGGGGCTCAGTTTGAGCTAAGGGTGGAGGATGACGGGCCGGGTGTACCACCAGGCAAGCGAACCCGGATTTTTGAACCTTTTACCCGACTGGACCCTAGTCGATCGAGGGATTCCGGAGGAGCAGGTTTAGGGTTAGCGATTGTTAAAAGTATTTCGTCGCTGCATGGGGGGACTATTGATGTGACCGACAGTGCTCTTGGTGGGGCCTGTTTTGTGTTACGCTGGCCGGCTAACTAAGCGAGAGCATTATTGCATGAGAGTTCTTCAAGTAGCGCCCAAAAATGCGTTCATCATATTGATAGCGATTTTGGTGCCGGCCACGATTATTGAGAGTTTAAGTTTTTTTAGCGTTCTTGACCTTCGATATCAACGCACAGCCATTGCCAGTGGCGAGTGGTGGCGTCTACTCACCGGCCACCTGGACCACTTAAACTGGACGCATCTGTTAATGAATGGATTGTGTCTTGCGCTATTATTAGCGCTATTCCGTCCATTGGCCAGGCCATCACGAACCCTGTTGTTGTGGATGGCTGCCTCCTTACTGATCAGTGGTTTAATGTGGACGTTCAGTCCTAAGATATATTGGTATGTTGGCCTGTCTGGCAGTCTCTATGCCTTGGTCGTGTATTCGTTGGCGACTGATTCCAGTTACCCCATGATTTTCAGAATCATAGCGTTAGGGTTTGTCGCGTTCAAAGTTGCGGTAGAGCAGGTTAATGGTGATATTGCATTTATGTCGAAACTGGTGGCAGGGCCTGTTGCTGTCGATGCCCATCTATATGGGGTTATTGTCGGGATGGTTTTTGTGCTGATAATGCGACTGAAGGTTTTCAGGCTAAGAACTAATTAACCGGCAGATAATGATATTGGGATATTAATTGCTGGCCTTCGGGGCTAAGCAGAAAGGCAATGAGTATATCAGTATGGGGGTGTTTATTGGCTATATTAAAAATCAGGTTAAGCGGTCTGACTAGCGTATAACGTTTTTCTCGTACATTTTCAGGGGTTGCTGTATAACCGTCCACACTCAGGACCTTTATAGGCAGATCACCCACCTGTTCGGAGTATTGATGGAGTGATCCTAATGATTCGTAAGCAATGGCACCCTGATTTTTTTGTATCAGTGTTACCGCTTGAAAAACATTATCAATGGGGATGGCACCCAAGGTACTGAAATGTTGATTAATGTCACTCTCTTTGAAGTAAATCTGGGAGTTTTGGATTTTGATGGTGGGGGCAAAATCTAGCAGTGAAATGAATGAATCCAACGTACCATGTCCTGTCGATTTAGAAATGGGTACGACTTTCCGCGTTCTCATCTCACTGTAATCTAGAGTGGCCTCGGCTTGTAGCCAGTCATCGAATTTGCCGGTATAGATCCCTCTTATTTGAGGTTTGGTCAGGCTGTTGACTGGATTGTTTTTATTAACGATGACGGCAATGACATCGTAACCGATCGTGACCTGTTTTAGGTTGGGCCATTTGTCCAGTTCCATTCGTGACATTTTTCGTGATGACATGCCGATATCGCTAGCTTTTTCGCCTACCGACCGAATGCCCCATGAGGAATTGACCGCTGTAACTTCTATTTTGATGCCGTTTCGGGTGTAGAGCATCGACTTCAGGTTTATTAATATAGGGGCGATGGTTGTTGAACCCTCTAGTACAAGCACATTGGGCGAGTGTCCGTTATCTTGCGCAACGGTTACCGTACTCATTACACAGAGTAAGAGCAGTGGTACTAGTGAATAACGGCCACCTTTAGTTAGCACGCGGTATCCTTTATTCTAGGGTCCACAGGCGCGTAGTTAACGCCTTAATCGACAGATAATACTAATAATTGTATCTATACACGCCTTAAGTATAGATGAAATTATCATCAATCATCGTAGTGTTGAATAATTGGCCTTAATCCCTCTGATTGTATTTACTGCCAGCTTTTTAATAGCTGCTCCCCGTCGCGCCGACCTAGATCATAGGTGTCTTGAATACCTTGGGGGTTGGTGTAATCCCAGCTGCTAACCGGTATTTTTTGTGACGGTTGCAGGTAGAGTCGACCTTTGGTGGCCGGAATATACGGGTAGGGACGAGTGAGTAATATGAGTGTTTCCCCGCTGTTTTCAGGGATACCATGAACCGGCACATTGTCAACTAACCCGCCATCCAGTGCTGGCAGGTTATTCCGATACATTAGCGGTGTGAAGGGCGGCGTGCAGGATGATGCCAATATAAGGTCTGCCAGTTCACTGGCTGAGTTGCAGTCATTGGCATTGAAAAACTCTGAGTGGAATCCCAGCTTTCGACCATAGCTTGGGTGAACAGGCTGGTGAATTTTCTTCTCTAATTGATAGGCCATTAAGCCCATCACCATCGCACTTCTAGGCCCCAGCCAGCGTGGTATGCGTGCAATCTGTATGGCATTTTTAGGACCACTCTTTAGCTTCGCAAACGCGTCCCCCTGCATGATCTCAAGCACCATGGCACGATAAAGCCGCTCATGGGGAAAGACCGGATCAGCCTTAAAAACATTTCTCAGGTATCGATTTTTGGGATTGTTGGCGGTCGTCGCTTTGACCACACGCAGACACTCTTTCGATTGCCCGGCGATAATGCCGCAGGAGATGGCAGACCCGGCACTGACAGATGCAAACTGCTTAGGCTTTAATTTGAGTGGCTCAGCAATAACCTCCCAGAGCCCTGCTTGCCAGAAACAGCGATTGCCTCCTCCGGCAAATACGACGTTTTCGATGTGTGATAAATCCTTATTCATAGAGATACCGCTAATTGTGTCTTATTGTTTACTAAGGAACTGTTGATTAAATTTACTTCTGCCATTCACACCTTCGTGGTGGTCTGACATTTTGAAATGAGACTAATCAGAGCTTCATAACTTATTAATAGCCATGAATTTTAAAACGAATTGAACCCCTTGCTCATTGTCACGGCAAAGAGTGGCAGTAAGCAAAGTAAGCATAGTTGAATTCTAATAATCATCATAATAGCTCTGATTTTTTCCTGCTCAATCCCGTTGTCGGTCAGCGGAACAAGCTGCTCTGCCGCTAATTGCTTTCGCCACTTCAGAAAGGTGAGCGTAGGGAAGATAGAGAGTAGGCCGATGACCAGATAAAGCGTCACTTTGACCAGGAAAATTGGGTTGTCACTATAGTAATCAGGCCCTTTTTCAAAAAAGACCCTCGCTATGCCTGCCAGCAGTACCACACCTGCGCTGATACCGTACAGTAGATCGACTTTAACGAGTCGCCTGACCTTTTCAATATCCATGGTTGGACTAATCAGGTTGTATTCCACAACCAGTGCTGAAAAAAGAAAAATAACCGCCAGAAAGTGGCTGTAGGCGAATATTACGGGGAGTATAGCGTTATCCATTAATTCGTCTCTCCAGAGGCTGGTTGGGTGAACCACAGATACAGAATGGGAACAACCAGAAGCGTTAACAAAGTAGAGACGAGGAGTCCGCCAATAATAGCCCATCCCATAGGTGACCACATTGAAGAACCACTCAAGGTTAAGGGAAGTAGCCCCCCGATGGTGGTCATGGTGGTCAGTAAAATGGGGAGCAGCCGGGTTTTGGCTGACTCAATGATAGCGTTGGCGATATCCTGACGAGTCTCATCGACATTGCGGTGCGGCGACGATGCTCTCACTTGATTTGCATAGTCCACCAGAATGATCGAGTTGTTTACCACGATACCCACGAGTGACGTAAGACCAACGAATGCCGTAAAAGAGAAGGTATAGCCAGTTAACCATAAGCCAAGAATCGCACCGGTAACGGCAAAGGGAATGGCTGCAAAAATAATCAGCGGTTGAATAAAGGAGCGGAACTGCAACACCAGTACCGCAAAAATGCCGAGCAGTGCAATTAGCAATGCCTGAAACATGCCGCCAAATGACTGCTTACGATTTTCCTGCTCTCCACCAATCAGGTAGCGAACACCCTCTGGCCATGCATACTGGTCGAGTTTGGAAATGATAGCGTTGGTAACGGCCTCAGTTTGATAACCTAGGTCAATGTCGGCGGTGACACGGGCCATGCGCTCCAGATTATGGTGTTGGAAGCGTGGAATAATGCTCTCCATTTCAACTTCGACCAGGTGAGTGAGTGGGATCATACCGCCGCTGGGGGATTTCAGCTTTACTTCGCTCAAGGCGTCGAAGTGTGGTTCGGTCGATCCGGCGCGTCGAATGACAATGGCGTAGTCTTCTCCCAGCTCATCTCTGTAGCTGCCTACGGTTTGGCCAACCAGTGCGGTACGAATCGCCTGGTCGATGGACTGAATGGGTATCTGAAGCCGTGCAGCCTTATCGCGGTTAATGTGAATGCGAACGTCTACCTTGTGGCGAGCCACCGGGTTATCGACATTAACGGTGCCATGGGTCTCTTTTACGATTGCCGCGATATCCACGGATACCGTTCGCAGTGCATCAAGATCCTCTCCCATGATGCGAATGGCGATGGGCGCAACATAAGGCGGGCCCTGCATAAATTCCTGTACGGTCACCCTGGACGCGGGGATCGACTTAAACTCATCACGGAGCTTGGCAATGAATGTAATCACGTCTTGATAGTTGCCAGTATCGTGCAGCTGAACAAAGACTTGGGCGTAGTTGGGCACCTCTCGCTTAGGGGTGATGTTGTAATAAACCCGTGGATTACCTTTGCCAATGTTGGTGGTTACACTGGCAACCTCAGGGTGATGGGCAATAAGCTTTTCGACCTCTACTGCTAGCGTATAGGTCTTTTCAAAACTGGAGCCTTCAGCCGTTTCTATATTGACCAGAATTTGTGGTTTTTCTGCTTTGGGAAACAAGCTTACGCCGACACTTTTAAACAATGATAGTGTTGATACTAGTATCAACAGAGAAATAATCATAATGGCCCAAGGTCGGCTTAGTGAAAATGAGAGCAGTCGATGATAGGGGCCATGGGCAAACCGTTGAACTTGTTTTAATAACCACGGCGAGTCTTTGAACTCATCATCAATGGGCACTTCAGCGCCGGGAGTCGATGGCTGTTTTTTGCTGTCTTGTTTTTTACTGAGTGGCTTTTTACAGTTTGATTGCTTTAAAAAGCGACTTGCCAATAAGGGCGAGAGTAGCAGCGCAATAATCAGTGACGCGGTCAGTGTTATAACAACCGTTACCGGCATGGAACGCATAAACGTCCCAGAGTGGCTGGGCAGTAGTAATATGGGAAAAAATGCGAGAATGGTTGTGAGTGTTCCACTCACGACTGCCCAGGCAACTTGTGAAGAACCTTTGATTGCACTGGTTATTCTGTCATGCCCTTCACGCATAAACCGGCCAACATTCTCGGTAACCACGATGGCATTGTCCACCAACAACCCGAGTGCGATCACCAGACCGGCAATGGACATCTGTTGAATGCCGTAACCTGAAATGTCTAACCAGCCAAGCCCAATCATAATGGACATAGGAATGGCCAACACCACCACTACGGAAGCGCGAAGACCCAATACCAATATCGTCGTGATACCAACCAGTAAAAGGCCTTGGAGCAAGTTATTAAAGAAACCACTGACCCGTTCATCAACACTGTGGCTCTGATCGAGTACCGTTTCTATTGATATGGTTTCCGGCAAGGAGGGTTTGAAGCGCTCCACTTCATTGTTCAGCGCTTTTGTCACACTAAATATGTTGCTGCCTTTTCTCTGGATGACAGTGACAAATACTGAGCGTACCCCCTGGTATCGAGCAAGATAACTGGGGATGTCGTCACCTAAAGTGATATCGGCGATATTCTCGACATAGACCACATGCTCTCCGCTAGAGCGCACAATCGTGCGTCGTATCTCGTCAAGGCTATTGAAGTCGCCACTAGTCTGAACGGTAAATCGACGCTGCCCAATGTTGACGTGCCCTCCTGGAATATTGGCCGCCGATGCGCGAATAGTTTGCTCCAGCTCCGCAAGCGAAATATCCAGTTCCGCCATGCGAATGAGGTCTGCCTTAATCTGTACTTGTTGCTCCGGGAAGGCTTTCACTTCCACTCGCTTAACATCCGTCACCCGTTCCAGTCTGTTTTCCAGCTGCTCCGCAATGAGCTTCAATTGGCCATAAGAGGCACTGGGAGAAGTCACCGCCAACTGTAATATGTTGATGTCCGCCGGCGATACCTTGTCGGTTTTCAAACGGCGAATATTGGCAGGTAGCTCGTCTCGTATAGCGGCAATGGCTGATACTACGTCATCGTATTTTTCGTCAGGATCACTGCCGTAGATAAACTCCGTCTGAATAATGGCGATACCATCTTCAATATCGGTTCTAATAACATCAATATCTTCAAGCTCATTAATGGCATCTTCAATCGGGTCAACAACCAACTTCTCCATATCGACCGGGTTGGTGCCAGGGTAGACTACACTGGTCAGGGTCATTGGAAAGTCAAATTGGGGATCTTCCGAACGGGGCATATTGGCGAGCGAAGCCGCGCCTAGCGCAACCAGCAGCAAAATAATGACCAGGGTGAATTGATGATTTCGGATTGCAAGCGCTGGAATGTTCATGGTTCGGCGATAATCTCGTTGGCTGAAATGTCAGATTGGCGTAGTGCCCAGATTGGCGTAGTGCCATTGATCACTAGTGGTTTCCAAAAACCGAAACAACAGCGCCTTCATAGAGATAGGTCGCACCGGATGTTACAACGGATACCCCTTCTGGCAGGCCAGACTTAATGGCAACCGCATTGTTTTCGAGCCAGGCAATATCAACGTTTTGCTGATGGACTTCCTGCTCCTCATTTAACACAAACACCTGCGCCCTGTTTGATCGGGCCTCAACGATTGCCTCTATGGGGATAAGTGCAACTGGCTCTTGCTGGGATGGAGTAATAGCTAGACGACTAATGAAGCCGGAATGCAGACGGAGTGGTGTTTTATCTAGCGTGACTTCAATTTCGAATAGATGGCTGTGGATATCGGCTGCCGCCGCTACCTCTGAAACATGCCCTTTCAACAGTTGGCCCGGGTAGGCATCAAGTTGTATTGCGGTAAGGTCTCCTTTGTTTATACGCACGATATCTTTATCAGTTACACCACTACGAATCACCCAGCCCCCCTTATTCAGTGACATTACGAAGGCCGTTTGAAAGGGGGAGATCATTTCGTTGGCTTCAATGGTGCGTTTTAAGATACGACCATCATCTGGCGCAACAATAACGGAGTGTTGCTTATTGAATTCAGCAATGCGTAGGTTCGATCGTGCGACTTCGAGGCGCGTCTCAGCTGATTGCAGGCGCTCCATCGGCACCACTTTCTTATCATATAGCGCCCGGTAACGCTCCATATTTCGTTTGGCCTCGTCGAATACCGATTGAGATTGTGCAACTTGTGCGTTGATCTCTTCCTGGTTGAGCTGTGCAAGCAACTGCCCCTTTTTCACCCGATCGCCTTCATCAACCAGAATCTGTGCAACGGGCCCGGACGTTTTAAATGACAGTTTCTGTTCGGACTTATTGGCAAGACGCCCGCTAGCATCAACATCTTTACCGCGCAGCAAGTAGTTCACTGTTGCGGTTTCGACCAGGAATGCCGAAGTAGGTTTGGGCGTGTCGGTAGTGGTGAGTGTTGACGATGTAATCGGTGTTTGGATGGATGTTTCTGCCTGGGCGGTTTTCAGCATGGTGAGAAAACTAAAAACAATAACCAGTGTTGATACTAGACCTCGAATAAACATGATCGAACCCCCTTTAATTACTTGCCATGTGAACAGTGTTAACATAATATTGCTTTGAAGTTGTCAATGTCAACAATGTTTTCACTATTAACACTAGGTTATATTTCTTCTGATATTGAGGGCGGGAGTTGGTATACAAGTTGGTATACAATAGCGTGGCTAGGCTCCTTCTCGGAACTGTTGATACTGTATTAAAATTAATATAAAAAAAGGTCGAACGAACTATGGGTGCTCAGATACAGTCATACCACCATGGGAATCTCAAACAAGCACTGCTCGAAACGGCGCTGCAGCATTTGAGAGTGTACGGGCCTGACAAAATTAGCCTGCGAGCCCTGGCACGGGATGTCGGAGTCTCTCAAACCGCACCGTATCGACATTTTGCTGATAAAACTGCGCTCTTGGCTGCCTTGGCGGCGGAAGGATTTCGGCGACTGACCGAAGCCTCTATACCGGCTACTTGTCTAGATGGTACTGCCGCACGAGCATTGCAGATGTCGGGTAAAGCCTATATCCACTTT
>JBFKTM010000015.1:0-14813 GCA_041636295.1 Oleiphilaceae bacterium | reverse complement strand
TTCAATACCTGATGAAGCGTCTCTTTTTTAACCGGTTTAGGGATATAACAGTCCATTCCGGAATTTAGACATTTTTCTTCGATGCCTTGCATTGCATTGGCCGTCAGGGCAACTATTGGCGTTCTATGTTTATTTTTGTCGATCTCAAATTGGCGAATTTGGAGTGTGGCCTCATAACCATCCATAACCGGCATTTCGCAGTCCATCAAAATCAGGTCAAATTTATGAGATTTTATTCGCTCAACAGCGACTAATCCGTTTTCGGCCGTTTCGGCATTCAATCCGAGCTTCTTTAATATCGCTGTTGCCACTTTCAGATTGACGGCGTTATCTTCCACAACTAGCACCTTGGCGGAAGAGGGGGGGCTAGCGTTTTGATTAGACAGAGTCGGAGGTGCTTCAGTGTTGCTGGGTATTTCCAGTGGAATAACAAAACTGAATGTACTCCCTTCGGTTACATCACTATCAACGGTGATATGTCCCCCCATCAGTTCAATGAGTTTCTGAACAATCGTTAGACCTAAGCCTGTGCCACCGAAACGGCGTGATGATGAGGAGTCTACCTGTTCAAATGAACCGAAAATATTATTAAGCTCTTGACTGGGAATTCCAATCCCCGTATCTACAATTGAGCAATTTAAAAAAGCATGCGTCTCATTTTCCTTAACAATTTTGGCATGAATAGTGACAGCACCCTGATCTGTAAATTTAAGGGCGTTGGAGATAAGGTTGATCATAACTTGTCTTAGCCTCGTTGGATCACCAATATACTCACATGGCTGTTCAAACCCCTGAGCGACTAATTGAAAGTCGATAGATTGTTTATTGGCCGCATGCCTGAAAGAGGCGTAACAGTTTTTGATAAGCTGATCCAAGTTAAAGTTGACGTGTTCAATGGAAAGCTTGCCCCGTTCAATTCGAGAAAAATCTAATATTTCATTGATAATCGTGAGCAGGTGTTCTGTTGATTGTAAGGCCGTAGCAACATAGTCCTTCTGTTCTAGTGTTAAACCCTCAGACTCTTCAAGTAGTTGAAGCATACCTAGAACCCCATTCATAGGTGTTCTCAGTTCATGGCTCATCATGGCCAGGAAATCAGTTTTAGCCTTGTTAGCAAATTCTGCCTTCTCTTTTTCCTGATTAATCACGCTTACCGCTTTACCATGTTCGTCTTGAGCGCGTTCCAAAGATATTGCCATGCTATTAACGTCAGCGGAGAGTTGGGCTAACTCATTATTGCCTGAAATATGAATTCGCTGTTCAAAGTTTCCATTTTTAATCTCCCTTACCCCTGTAGTGATTTTCTGAATAGGCTGCGAGATGGTTCTGGCAATTAAATTCGATAGGAAAAATGAGAGTAAAAGCAATAAAACAGCCAGAATTATGGAGTTCGAAATAATCTCGTGTTTCTTTTCCACTAGTCCGCTATTGCTAAGATAAACGTTGACTGCCCCCACTTTAATCAGGCCGCTATAATAACCGAACGAAGAGTCAAACCAGTTATAACCCTCCTGACCAATATCTAACGGTTCTTGCATGATGTCGGCGGTAAAAAGTAATAGGGAGTTTTCATCTATCTCGCCATTATTGGTAATATCACCTACGACTTCACCGATAACATCGGTTACGACGATTTTATGCGCATTCGATTGTTGAATTGCCTTCTTCAACAGTTTTTGTAATTGATCACGATTGCCTGAAATCACCGCATATTCATAGGCGGGTGCAAGTTGATTAGCGAGTAATTGACCATTTTTTACCAGATCATTTTTGGCGTCATCCAATCTCGCATTGGTAAAAAACAGCAGTAGCGTTATAAAGGTCACAATGGCGGGGAATAACCCGAGAAAAAGCGTTTTCCAATAGATCGACCAGCGTTTTATAGAGAGCATTAAAGGTTTACCTCTGCACGCTTGACTATAGATTTAATTTTTTCGTTATCGGGAATAACGATATTAAGCGATCGGGCAACTTGCCGGTTAATACTTAGTTCAAAATCATCACAGTACTGCGGTAGCAATAACTGGCGCGTCTTAAAATAGTGCCTGACTTGAACGGCAACCTGCTCTGCCAGTTGCTCCGCGTCACAGTAACTGGACGCAATGGCCCCCGCCTTAACATAAGAGAGCGTTGGACCAATCAGCACTCGGTTGTGTCGATAGGCCGTTAAAAGTACATGCTTAATGGTGCTGCCGTTGTATATAACCTTATCCAAGGTACCGATAATAATTTGATTGTCCATAAGCGCTCGATTAAGCACAGTCGGTAAGCGATTATTCTCGTTAACGCGATAAAGTGTAGGCTCAAACCCCAGTTGCTTCAAAGTGATTATGTCTTCACTGAAAAGGTCATCGGGTATTTCGGATGCAATCAGCGCTATTTTTTGCACATTGGGGAGAATAGCTCGCCCTAAAAGTGCTTGTCTGGTCAAAGGCGGGTCAAGAAAAACAGACGTGAGCACACCATTCCGACCTGACTCCTGCTTAACTCTTTCGAATTGATAACGACTCACAAACGTGGATATAACTGGATTATTTAGTGATGGCTTATAAGTTGACTGTAGCGCGCTAAGACCAACCGAAATAGTAAGCTGTCGGTCGTCAATGTCTTCAGGATTGATCGATACAAGATTATATCCCTTTAGCTTTTCTTGCAGAGCGCGTTTGAATCGAGCAACAAGTGGCGTGTCAACAGAACCGGTTACATAGTGAATGGTTCTGTTAGCAACGTCTTCTGCATAGGCTGTAGTAGGCGCAGCAAACATTTGCACCCCAAATAAGTACAATATCAATGCGTACAGCCTGCTTTCCCATCCGCTTATGTGTAGCATCAAGCACTCATTCCTAAAAATTAACACTTGCTTCCATAAACCAATGATTTTGATCGGCGATATTATTATCGCGATGCAGTATTGGATCACTATTTATATAATGGTGATAAATGACAGAAAATTCCAGAGAACTGTTGACTAGTTGAATGGACTTTGCGATGCGTAGATCCAGTCGTTGATAGTCCCAGTGGTTCAACTGATCAGCAATTGTGTAGGTGAGGGCACTATCAACCTTGTAAGGGAAATTATGCACCCAGACAACGCTACCGGTATGTTGTGCCGTAAGCCGACTTTCCAGATCAACCAACCTGAGCGCCTGCATTGGTTGAGTAACCGGATCTATTGCGGTGCCGGTGTATTCCCCATCCTGATCAAGGTAACCGTAACCCAGTCTGAAATAATTTCGGTAAAACCGGTAACTGGCTTCGAGTTCAACCCCCTGATGGGTTAGTTTTACGTTGTTTTCAAGATCCCACTGCGTTGGGTTTATTCGCCCACTGATAAGATCGGTTATTGTGTCATAAAAATATTTAATTTCGGCAGATAACGTGCCATTAGGCACAAGAAATTGTCCGAAATAGCTAATCTCTCTTGATAGTATTTGTTCTTCTTTTAATCCACCAGGAGCTTGGGTACTTATAACACGCTCTCCCTCTAGTGAATTGAATATAGCAGGCGATACGTTTCTTGCAGTGTAGCCCCAATCACCAGACTGTTCGAAGGTGTCTGGAGTACGAACCGCCTTAGACAGAATAAAACGTAGCGTATGATGCTCATTAAAATGGTAATTGATGGCGGCTCTGGGGGAGAGGTAATCACCATTATCACTGTCAGTTTCCCACATGGCGCCTAGGTTAAAGGTTACCGGATCAAGTGGGTGATATTCGGCGCTACCATATAAACGATAAAAGTAGTTTTTATATTGGCCATTGAAATAGGTCTCCGAATCGATGGTATCTTCTCGATAACTGGTACCCAGAACAACACGTAACTCGGGAGAAACCGTCAATGTATCTTGAATTTCATAGTCAACGCGTTGTTGATCGATGTTTTGGTTGACATCCAAGCCGAGCGTAAACGGTATGTTAACGCCTACAATCGCTGGGTTGATTTCACTATGCCAGGCTTGGTCTCTTTCACGATGCTGATAGTAAACTTGAAAGTGTAAGAAATGGTCATATGAAAAATGATATTCCCATTTCATCTGTCCATAGTAATCTTTCCCCTTTTTATTGGGTTCTCCTTGAACGCCAAATGCTTCGCCAAACTGCTGTGGATCGACTTCTTCTAACGAGTCGTTGTAAGCGCCATTTAAAACCAGGCTTTGGTTAGGTGTTAGGTGGAGCGTTGAATCATAGTTGACGGTTCGTATGTTATAGCCATCGTTAAACGGTTGGCGTACATTGCTATCTGAGCCATCTTCAGGATTGGTATAACGAAAATCAAAACCATCACTTTCTCGTTTACTAAATGATAGGCGAAGGTCATATTTCTCGAATTTTGCGCCGAACGAACCATAGTAATTAGTAAAGTCATTACTCCCATCGATAGTATGAAAGTAAGCTCCCTGACTATCTTCCGGTGATTTTGTCATGATGTTAATAATAGCCAGAAACGAATTAGCACCATAAGAGGCAGCATTGGGGCCACGGGAAACTTCTATTCTCTGTATATTTTCAAGTGGTACGGGCATATTGTGCCAGTCAACGTTTGCGAGGTTTGAGTTATACATCGAACGACCATCTATCAGCACCTGCAGGCGGCGTTGATCATTCGCCACCGTACCGTGGTAACTCACCACGGGCACGTTTGACTCTACAAAACCGACGGTCATTCCGGGTACCAGCCTAAATACTTCGTATAAATTCAGTATTCCCAACTGTTTTATCAAATGTCCTTCGATGATGGTAACTGTAGCGGGCGTATCTGCTTTTGACTGTCGCAGCCGGGCAGGGGTCAAGACAACCGGTACGTTGTCATAGAAGCGGGTCTCATCGACAGGTTTATCAACGCGTGAACTATGCTCGGAGGCTTGAACGAACAGAGGAAGGAACACAACAAGTAATGGCCAGTGACGACGGCTCAACTGCACAAACATACTCCATTGTATTTTTTATTATTAATTGATCTGCCTTTTAGATAGGCGATGCTGCATCAACTGCGTATAGATAAAATAATGCAACAAAATGTTACAAATATCCATGCATCATTTCGATTCCGGTGAATACGTTGTTTATTTAGCCGTAATAACCATTAAAATGGCATTTTTCTTTGATGAACCTTTTAACGGTTAAGGGAATAAATAATGAAGCCACACTCAACAGACGCTCTCACTGACTATGACCGACAACATATTTGGCATCCGTACAGTGCGATTGGGGCTAGTCACCCGTTATGGCGTGTGGAATCGGCCAGTGGCGTTAAACTAAAACTCTCCGATGGTTCAGAGCTCATTGATGGTATGTCGTCCTGGTGGTCTACCATTCATGGGTACAACCACCCTGAGATGAACCGGGCTATACAAGCACAGTTAGAGAACATGTCACATGTGATGTTTGGGGGGTTAACCCATAACCCTGCCATACAGCTTGCACAGCGTCTCGTTAAAATGACGCCGCCGTCTCTTCAAACGGTCTTTTTTTCCGATTCCGGGTCGGTTGCCGTTGAAGTATCAATGAAAATGGCTATTCAGTACTGGCACGATAAAGGGCAACCTAAAAAACAACGCTTTTTAACGATCAAAAATGGCTATCATGGCGATACCTTTGGCGCGATGTCTGTGTGCGATCCGGTTACCGGCATGCATTCGTTATTTTCGGACACTCTCACCAAACAGTATTTCGCTGACGCACCGACAAGCCGTTTTTCGGAGCCGCTAAAAGCATCAGATATTGACCCAATAAGCGAGCAGCTAGAGAACCATCACACTGCTATCGCTGCCATCATACTTGAGCCGGTAGTGCAGGGCGCTGGGGGAATGCGGTTTTACTCACCTGATTTCTTGAAACAGGTGAGAGAGCTTTGTGATCGCTACGGGGTACTTTTGATTGCCGATGAAATAGCAACCGGTTTTGGCCGAACCGGTCGTCTGTTTGCTTGCGAATGGGCCGGTATTGAGCCGGACATTATGTGCCTAGGCAAGGCGCTTACCGGAGGGTACATGACACTTGCCGCAACACTTACGACATTGGATATCAGTCAGACTATTAGCAACGGGAATCCTGGGTTATTTATGCATGGCCCTACCTTTATGGCGAACCCCCTCGCCTGTGCCGCCGGAGTGGCAAGCCTTGATTTGTTGCTAAACAGTGATTGGCAGGCAAAGGTCAGCAATATTGAATCCCTTCTAATTGAAGGATTAGCTCCCTGTAAAACGATGGATACAGTTGCAGACGTTAGAGTGCTGGGTGCCATTGGAGTTGTTGAGCTGAAGCATCCGGTGGCGTTGTCAGAAATACAGCCAAAATTTGTAGAGAAGGGCATCTGGGTGAGACCTTTCGGTAAGCTGGTGTACCTGATGCCACCGTTTATCATCAGCGATAACGAGCTGGCACAGTTGACCTCATCCCTCTGCGACGTGTTGAGCCTATGCGCCTGAATCACTAAAAATTGTCAGGGGTTCCAGAATATTTGATCTATTATTATTGGGAAAAATGTAAGAATAATAAAAAAGGGACCCCTCTCATGAACGACTCGCGCACGTTATCTTTAGAGTATGATGAAGTCCTGGCGGCTGTACGCCAGATGCTATTACCCAATATTGAAAGTGCTATCCCAACCCATTTATACCATTACACAACTGCAAAGCCTCTTCATAATCTTTTATCCAATCATCAGATTGAAGCGCGCGACACAACATTCTCAAGTGAAGAAGATACCCGATATGGCTATGACATCATTAGCCAGGCATTTAACTCTTTGGTCATACAGCACACCGCAGATGCTGTTTTGCAACATCAATTCACAAAACGATTTGACGCTCGATTACTGAAAATGGAACATGAGCGAAGTTTCTATATAACCTCATTTACCGAGTTGCGAGACTCTCCGTTACAGTGGTCAAAGTTCAGGGATAAACAATGCTACTCCGTAGGAATCCCTATTTCATCCATCATTTCAGATCGAGTGAAGGATGTAAGAAAAAAGCAGATACCCTGTCACTATTTTTTTGGAAAAGTTATCTATGACAAGGTGGTTGCCGTTCAACTTTGTCTCAAAATAATCAAGCGATATATGCCGGTCTTAACTGAAGTGTTTTCGGTCGATGACGAAAAAAAATCAGATATTCGCCTTTTGGTTCGTACCAACCACCTTTTTCAGTTTTTGGATATTATTAGGCAGTTTTTTCGCAAAGCCGTATTTGATGTCGAGAAAGAGTGGCGATATGTAGAATTTAAAAACAAGGGTTCAATAGAGAATTGGTTGAGAACCGAGTTACTTTTTAGTGCAGAAGATCGAGGTATTTTAAGCTATCTAAACTGGAACTTATCTACTTTAAGTAAAGTAAGTGAGTTGATGGTGGGCCCCTCTAGAAATATTCATCAACAGTCACAAACCTTACAACAATTTGCAAGCGCAGTAACCGAAAAAATGACCGATATTCCCAAAGTAGAATGCTCTCAGGTATCAATAACGCTCTAAGCTCTGCTTATCGAACTTAAAATGCCCGACTCCTACCCTTAAGTTGGGTCCAATGTGCGTTCAAGCAGTTCGCACATTGTTTTTAGGATCATGATCCGCGCAAATTTTTTGCTGGTTGCGGGAACTAAAATCCAAGGCGCGTTTTCGGTATTGGTTTTACTAACCATGTCGTTAACCGCCTCTTCATATTCATCCCATTTCGCTCGGTTCCGCCAATCCTCATCCGTTATTTTGTGCTGCTTGTAAGGCGTCTGCTCGCGTAGCTGGAAGCGAGCAAGCTGTTCATTTTTATCTATGTGGAGCCAAAACTTGCAAAGTACTCGGTTTTGATCCGTTAGCTGATCTTCAAATTCGTTTATTTCGTGGTAGGCGCGTTGCCACTCGGCAGGCGACGCAAACCCTTCGACACGCTCAACCAGAACTCGGCCATACCAACTTCGGTCATATAGAGTAACATGGCCGGCTCGAGGTACATGACGCCAGAAACGCCACAAATAGTGGTGAGCTAACTCTTCATCTGACGGCGCGGCCACCGATATTACCCTTGATATACGCGCATCAACCGCTTGCATGATTCTGCGAATAACGCCGCCTTTCCCTGCCGCATCCCAGCCTTCAAAGACCAGTACCATCGATTTTTTTTGATGGTAGGCTTGCCAGCTTAAATCATTGAGTTTTTGCTGATAAGTTGCTAACTCGTTACGATAATGTGATTTTTCTATTTGCTGGGTAAGGTCAACCGTTTTTAGTATATTGTCGGTATCTCTCCGATATGGCTGACCCTCATAAATCGCTACTCCACAGGGTGAAGACGAACGATCGATATTGGCAGCACTTCCCGCTATACGCGCCTGAAACGCCTTCAGTATCGCCTTGGCTACCGTAATATCGCGATAGCGCTGATCTTCAGCTTCTACAATAGTCCACGGCGTATTGGGATGGTTGGTCAGTATCACTGCCTGCTTTGCGGCCGCGGTGTAGGCTATGTGAGATTGATGTAAACGATAATCCAGTTCCGATACCTTCCAGCGGTATTCCTTTCCTTTTTCCAGTGCTTTAAAGCTTTTTTTCTGATATTGCTGTGACATGTGGAGCCAGAATTTCAGTATGACCGCTCCGTCGTCAGCTATCGTCTGCTCAAAGGCAGCAATACGCTTCATATGACAATCAAACTCAAGATCGTCAATCTCATTAAATGTCTTGTGGATTAACGAGCCGGTGTACCAGGAACCGGAAAAAAGAGCAATTCGGCCTCGTGATGGAAGCGAACGCCAATAGCGCCAAAAACGAGGGCGTTCTGCCTCTTCATCTGTTTTGGCACCAAATGCATAGACCTCGATACCGCGTGTGTCCAACCACTCGTTAAGTCGATTAACAACTTCACCTTTAACCGTATTATCGACCCCTTCAACAATGATAATAATTGGATAGGGTAATGACTGTAATGCAAACTGAGCTTGCAGAAGCTGATGCCTAAGTTCAGGAACCTGTCTCTTATAGTCCGATTTAGGGAGGGCGTTGCCTTGTTCTGCAGATTCAAACATAAAGCACCTTAGCAACTGCGCCCGCTCAGGATTACAACAGTTGACATTATTATTGAGTAGAAAAAGAGGTTACTTAACCATTTAAGACTATAGTAAAGATAAGCATCCTTAAATCAATGCTGTTTGATGATGGATAAGAAGTGCTGGCATGAAGAAAAACGCAGCGTCACACTTTACTGAAAAGTCACCCACGGCTTCGTCGCGGATTAACGCGGAGGAAGGCGCTCAGCAGATTATTACACTCATTGAGTCACTGCTCAATGAAACTCGCCCAAAGGCCTCACACACCTTATCAGTTACGCTAGATAGCCAACTGGATAAAGAGCTTGGTTTGGATAGCCTTTCCAAAGTCGAATTAATTGCACGTATTGAAAAGTCTTTTTCGATAACGCTGGCTGATGAGGTTCTGGCCCAAGCCCAAACGCCCCGTGATATTCTGGATTTCGTATTAACTGCTGACCGATCTCCCATCCCCGCAATGAACGCAGGCCGCTATCAAGCACCAGTCTTGGATGCTGCCATTGGTCTACCGCATCAGGCCAAGACACTCATTGATGTTCTTCACTGGCATGTATCACAACACCCCGATAGAACCCACATCTTCTTATATGACGATGGCGAAAAGGCCCCACAGGAGATTACTTATCGTGACCTGCTGGAAGGCGCAAAAAAAATTGCAATGGGCCTCGGCCTGAATAATCTGGTTCAGGGGGATACGGTAGCAATCATGTTACCGACGGGGCGAGATTACCTCTACAGTTTTTATGGAATTCTACTGGCTGGAGGTATTCCTATACCTATCTACCCCCCAGCAAACCTGTTTCAGCTGGAGGACCATGTTAATCGGCATGTGGGGATTTTAAGTAATGCACAGACCACGCTATTGATTACGCTACCCGAGGCGAAAAGAGTTGCCGGTATTTTAAAAGCCCAGGTTGAGACACTTCGCTCTGTCATATCACCGGATGAGTTACAAGCGGCACAAACTGATCTAAAAACCGATCCAATTAATGAAAACGATATTGCGTTTATCCAATATACCTCGGGCAGTACCGGGCAGCCGAAAGGGGTCATTCTTACACACCGGAATCTCCTGGAAAACATCCGTGCTATGGGCAAGACTGTTAATGTGGACTCAACGGATGTGTTTGTCAGCTGGTTGCCGCTTTATCATGATATGGGGCTTATTGGTGCCTGGTTTTCAAGCCTCTACTTTTCGATGCCCCTGGTATTAATGTCGCCATTAGCCTTTCTTAAGCAGCCTTCCCGATGGTTGAGGACCATTAGTAATCATGGTGGAACTATTTCGGCTGCGCCTAATTTTGCGTTCGAACTTTGTACCAAAAAAATACCAGACGATGAGCTGGAGCATCTTGACCTCAGCTCGTTACGCTTTCTTTTTAACGGTGCTGAACCGGTAAGTGCTCAGACACTGAAGAATTTTTCAAGCAAATTTGAAAAGTATGGCCTTAGGTCTCGGGCCGTTGCACCGGTTTACGGATTAGCCGAAGTGGCTGTCGGCCTCGCTTTCCCTCCACCGGAAAGGGGCCCAAAAATCGATCTTATTCAACGAGAAGCGATGGTGTCACAGGGGCTTGCTATCCCCATCCATCGCCCTGCACAAGCGTCCTCTGTAAACGCTTCGCAGCACAACAGAGGCCATCTTCCAAACATAAAGGGCAATACAACGCTGCCTGATGGTTCTTTGGAAATAGTCGCTTGCGGGCAACCGTTACCTGGTTACCAGGTTCGTATCGTAGACCGTAGTGGTCGTGAGCTCCCTGATCGACAGCAAGGCCGACTAGAGTTCAAAGGACCTTCCGCAACCCAAGGGTATTATCGAAACGAAAAAGCGACGTCCAAACTAAAAAATGGCGATTGGCTGGATTCAGGTGATTTAGCCTATAGCGCCGAAGGGGATATCTACCTAACCAGTCGTGTTAAAGATATTATTATCAGGGCCGGGCGAAATATCTATCCTCATCAACTTGAGGAGTCAATCGGTCAGATCGACGCTGTTCGTAAAGGCTGTGTGGCCGTATTTGGTGCTACAGACAACGCCTCTCACACCGAAAAATTGGTCGTAGTGGCTGAAACCCGGTTAACGGAGGCTGAAGCGATTCAACAGCTCCGAGAAAATATCATAGCGTGCGCCATCGATGTGCTGGGTACACCGGTAGACCAGGTTGTAATAGCGCCACCTCATACCGTGTTAAAAACATCCAGTGGCAAAATAAGGCGCTCAGCGATACGAGAACTCTATGAAAACGGTACACTGTTGCATCGCTCTCGCAGCGTGCTTTGGCAATATCTACGGTTGTTTATTAATGCGCTTAACATCACGATTAGTCGCAGCTACCAACGTGGGAAAGTTTACTTATACGCCGGTTACGTTAAATCTGTATTCTGGATCGCTGCGCCGATAGTCTGGTTATTGGCTGTCATTTCACCCAATGCCCGAACGGCGAGATGGATCATGCATCACGGGGCTAGACTGTTCTTATCCTTGTGTCGGGTTCCTGTTGACGTAAAAGGGTATGAGAATATTCAGGAAGAGGGGCCTTGCGTCATAGTATCTAACCATACCAGCTATCTTGATGGGATTATCATCGCAGCCGTTCTACCAATACGATTTGGGTTTGTGGCGAAAGGCGAATTGAAGAAAAACGTTTTCGCCAGGCTATTTTTGAAGAAAATTGAAGCGATTTTCGTCGAACGTTTTGACAAGCAAAGGGGGGTCGCCGACGCCCGAAAAGCGTCACATCGTGTGAAGCAATCGCTATCGCTGTTTTTCTTTCCAGAAGGCACGCTATCAAGAAGGCCTGGCTTACTTCCTTTTTACATGGGTGCTTTCGTAGCGGCAACAGAAGCGGGTGTGCCGATTACCCCTTTAGTGATTAAAGGCGCGCGTTCGATACTACGTTCAGGCTCCTGGTTCCCTCAACATGGCAAGGTGTCTGTCATTATTTGTCCGTTGATTAAACCCGAGTCAGATGACTGGTCGAGTGCCGTTAAACTGAGCAAATTGGCCCGCGCTGCGATGCTGGAACAGCTGGATGAGCCAGATCTCGCCGCAGAAATAAACAATAGCAAAGGGCAGCTTGAGTAATAACGCAGATTGAACTATCTATTTAGGGGTGACTCAAGAAGAAGGCGACGTTCATGACGGCCCAACCGCTTCCTGCTGAAAAACTGTACCGTTCGTGCAACACTTCAGATTTTTCATTTATCACGACCCAGGACATTGCTTGCCTTAAGGCCCCGATAGGGCAGGATCGTGCGATTGAAGCACTGAAGTTTGCAGTAGAAATTGATGCCCACGGATATAACTTATATGTTTTGGGTGAGCCCGGAAGGGATAAACATGCCACGGTAAGTAACTTTCTTGAGCAACTAGCACACACATCGCCATTGCACGACTGGTGTTATGTGAATAGCTTTGATAATCCGCTTTCTCCCCAGATCCTCCAATTACCCCAAGGTAAATCGCGGGTATTGCGAGATGACATGATTCAACTAGTCGAAGACCTGCTGACCTACATTCCCGCTACCTTTGAAAGTGATGAGTACCGAAATCGCCAGGCAGAATTGAAGCAGGAACTTCACGATAAACAACATAATGCCATTAGCGAATTGACTCAAAAAGCCGAATCAATGGGAATGCGCTTATTACACACCCCCAATGGCTTTGCTTTTGCGCCTGAAAAAAACGGCGAGGTGCTTGATAATAGTCAGTTTGAAAAACTACCGGAAGAAGAAAAGGAGCGTATTCGGGAGTTTACCCTGCAATTACGGCAGGAGTTGATGGACCAGATTGAGCTATACCCTAACTGGCATAAAGAATACCGTGAGAAAAAAAGGCAGTTAGATGATGAAATAACCCGCTTTGCCGTAGAAAAACCCTTTAATCAACTGAAAGAAAAATACCGTAATCTACCCAAAGTCCAACACTATCTTGATAGCGTTAAGCGTGACGTTATTATTAATGCCAATAATTTTCTACGAAATGACGGAGAGTTGAAAGATCCTACCCAATTTATTCGTTATATGGTTAATATATTGGTCGATAATAGCGAGTTGACTTCAGCGCCGATCATTTATGAGAGTAATCCGACGTATAACAATCTATTAGGGCGCATTGATCATGTATCTGAAAATGGCACGCTGATTACTGACTTTACTTTAATTCGCGCTGGCGCACTGCATCGGGCCAATGGAGGGTATCTAATCTTGGATGTGGCTAAGGTGTTAATGGAGCCCTATACCTGGCAGTCACTTAAACGCGCCCTGTTCGATAAAAAACTCAAGACTGAGCCCTTGGCTCACCTTTTGGGGTGGCTGACAACCCAAACGCTTGAACCCCAGGCGGTCGCGCTAGACGTAAAAATTATTCTCATCGGTGACCGGCTGCTCTACTACTTGCTTTGCTATTATGATCATGAATTTAAGGAGCTGTTTAAAGTCGCCGCGGATTTTGAAGATGACATGCCGCGGGATGCCGATTCAGTTCACGCTTTCTGTCAGTTGATTGCAACACTCATTTCAGAAAACAATCTTAACCATTTTGACCGGGAAGCCGTCGCACGGGTCATTGAAGAACGTTCTCGACAAGCCAGTGACTCCGAACGGCTTAATACTCACACCGATCATCTATTGAACTTACTACAAGAGTCCAGCTATTGGGCAAAACAGGCGAATAGAAAAATCGTTCAATTGAGTGACATTGAAGCGGCTCTGAGTAGCCAGATAAAACGACAAGACAGAATTAGAAAAAATATCTACGAAGAGATTAAAAGAGGCACACTGCTAATCAGCACATCTGGGAAGGTGGTAGGGCAAATTAACGGCTTATCGGTCATCCAGCTAGGCGGATTTAACTTTGGCGTTCCCTCTCGAATTACCTCAACCGTTCGCTTGGGTAAAGGTGAGATACTGGATATACAAAGGGAAGTAGAGCTGGGGGGGGCGATACACTCAAAAGCGATGCTGATCGTAAAATCGTACATTGGCGCCCACTATGCCAGCATGATTCCTTTATCGCTATCGGCGAGTATCGTATTTGAACAGTCTTATGGTGTTGTTGAAGGTGATAGTGCATCAATAGGGGAGGTCTGTGCACTCATCTCCGCACTGTCGAATATTCCTTTATCACAATCGCTGGCAGTAACAGGCTCGATGAACCAACTGGGGAAAGCTCAGGCTGTGGGGGGAATTAATGAAAAAATCGAAGGCTTTTATGATATCTGTAAACAAAATGGGCTAACCGGAGACCAGGGTGTTTTGATCCCCTCAGACAATATCAAACACCTTATGCTTAAAAAAGAGTTAAGAGACGCGGTCTCACGCGAAAAGTTTCATATCTTCCCTATTGATCACGTGGACGACGCGTTATCGTTATTATGTAACAAAGAGGCAGGGAGTATTAACGAAGCAGGGGATTTTCCACATGGTAGCATTAACTATTTGGCGCAAACGCGAATAAAAGCGTTTTCAAAAATCATGATCGATTATGCAAAAAGCGCGTCGCCGGACGCCCAATAGCATGAAACCCAAAGTACATAGCCCTAACGTGACACAGCCCTCCGGTGTGGTAAAGGTGAAACTGCTCTCATCAACAGGGCTTAATGCACCCTGGGCGCTATCGACTCTTGAGTACTTACTTTCAGGATCTCCCATAGAGCTAAACTGCGTTCTAGTTGAAGACATTAATCTATTCCGTTTTGCCACCCTCCCGTTTTCTGGTGTGGTCTCCCAGCTTACAGGTGTTGAAACACCTCTGGGGGAACAACAACTTAGCA
>JBFKTM010000014.1:0-14872 GCA_041636295.1 Oleiphilaceae bacterium | reverse complement strand
TTATATACCTCAGGCTCTACCGGCAAACCCAAAGGGGTGCTGCATACCACGGGCGGGTATATGGTTTATGCATCTATGACGCACGAGTATGTTTTCGACTATCAGGACGGCGATATCTACTGGTGTACCGCTGATTTCGGTTGGATTACCGGCCACTCCTATATTCTCTATGGGCCACTGGCCAACGGGGCAACCACCGTTCTATTTGAGGGGGTGCCAAATTATCCAGACAGTTCGCGTATCGGCAAAGTGGTCGACAAACACAATATCAACATACTCTATACTGCGCCAACGGCGATCCGGGCATTGATGGCTGAAGGCGATCAATACATGAAGCAGAGTTCCAGAGAGAGTCTGCGTCTGCTTGGAACGGTGGGAGAGCCCATCAATCCTGAAGCCTGGGAGTGGTACTATAAGGTGGTGGGTGATGAGCGATGCCCCATCGTCGATACCTGGTGGCAGACAGAGACTGGCGGCATATTAATTACGCCGTTGCCTGGTGCGACTGCACTGAAACCGGGTTCTGCGACACTGCCGTTCTTTGGTGTTAAACCGGCACTGGTGGATAGCGATGGTCAAATTCTTGAGGGAGCCACAGAGGGCAATCTGGTCATTTTGGATAGTTGGCCAGGTCAGATGAGAACCGTTTTTGGTGATCATGAACGGTTTGTGCAGACCTATTTCAGTACGTACAAAGGAACCTATTTCACTGGTGATGGGGCTCGGCGTGATGCTGATGGATACTTCTGGATTACTGGCCGTGTTGATGACGTACTTAATGTTTCTGGGCACCGTATGGGAACAGCTGAAATTGAAAGTGCGCTGGTGGCACATCCAAACGTCGCAGAAGCGGCCGTTGTAGGCTATCCTCATGATATTAAGGGGCAGGGAATTTATGTCTACGTCACCCTAAATCACGATGTTGAGCCTTCTGATGAGTTGAAGAAAGAGTTAGTGCAGTGGGTGCGAAAAGAGATAGGACCAGTGGCGTCGCCTGATTTAATTCAGTGGGCACCCGGATTACCCAAAACCCGGTCAGGAAAAATTATGCGTCGAATACTGCGTAAAATTGCGGCCAATGAACATGACAGCCTGGGAGATACCTCCACACTGGCAGATCCGTCGGTTGTTGATGATTTAATTGAATACAGGGAAAACGCCTGATATGACCTATAAGATCATTATTGCGGATGATCATCCTCTGTTCCGTGCAGCCTTAAAGCAGGCTGTCGGACAGGCGGTCGACTCCGTTGAGGTTATTGAGACGGATACCATCGCGACGTTACAGCGAGCAGTTGAAGAAAATCCGGAAGCAGATCTGGTTCTGCTTGACCTCAACATGCCGGGGGCTCATGGCTTTTCGGGGCTGATATTCATGCGCGGCCAATACCCTGGACTCCCCGTAGTAATGATCTCTGGTACTGAGGATATTCAGGTTATTCGTAAGGCCATTGATTATGGTGCGTCGGGATTTATCCCAAAGTCAACGTCACTGCAACTTATTGCGGAGGCAATTCAAGCGGTATTAAACGGGGATGTATGGTTACCTGCCGACGTACAAGGTCGAATAGATCGTATTGATTCTGATACCAGTGACTTTTCAGAGAAGCTTGCAACCTTGACACCGCAGCAGTTCAGAGTGTTGGGGATGTTGATGGAGGGGCTATTGAACAAGCAGATAGCCTACGAACTGGATGTTTCTGAAGCGACAATTAAAGCACATATTACTGCGGTCTTTAGAAAGTTGGGGGTGCGGAACCGGACGCAAGCGGTCATCGCAGTTCAGCAACTTGAAGTTGAGCATCCGCCGATACCGGAGTAAGCCAGAGTGGCTCAGCCTCACTTTTTATAAGAAAACCCTAAAAAGAGCCTTTCACGTCAGGCTCTTTTTTTTTCCGCGCGTTTCTCGGCTATGTCGAAAACCGGCGCACAGGCCACTCTGTTACGACCCTGTTTTTTAGCCTCGTAAAGTGCAATATCCGCCCGCTGAAATAGCTCATAGGTGTTATTCTCTTCTGAAGGATAGACCGTTGCAACGCCAAGACTGGCCGTCAATGTTATGGTGTCGTCGCCATAACGGATGGAAATTTGTGCGATCTGACGTCTTAGCTGATCTGCCAACGCCATGGCCTGATCATGGGGGAGGGTCGGTAGTAATGCCGCAAACTCCTCTCCTCCGACTCTGGCCAGCGTGTCCATGGTGCGATTAAATTTCGATTTTAACGTTCTGGACATCTCTTTCAGGCATTCATCACCAATGAGGTGGCCATAGAGATCGTTGACTTGCTTAAAGTGGTCCAGATCAATCAGAATCAAAGAGATGGGTTTCGAGTCCCTGATGGCACGATGAAACTCGTCATTCATCTTCTCTTCAAAATAACGTTTGTTTTTAAGGCCAGTGAGTGGATCAAGGGTGCTGAGTTCGGCTAGTAAGCTGGATTTCTCTTCAAGTTCGTACTGACTGTTTAATGCGCTGAAATATTCTTTTCGTTGAATATTGGATATGCCGTACATACCGAACATTAATAGTGAGCAGAGCGCGGCCTGGGAGCTGGCAAAAGGGTGGTCGAGTAAAAGTAGTGCTACCGACGATGGTACCAGCATGGGAGCCAGAAACAGTGCAATAAATCGTTGTGAAGGGGCTAACGAGGCGAGCCCTCCGGCACAGAGCCCGACGGTACAGATCATAAGTTGTGTTATAGCATCCGTGAATACTGGGTTTAAAATGAGATAGGCGGAACAGAATCCCCAGGCACTGCTGGAGGCCGCCACGCCTATGAGCAGGAGGTGGCCTTGAGGGTTTTTACTGTTTTTGTCACAGGCTCGATAAGCATAGATCAGTATCAGTCTGATGAGTGCCGCGACAGAAATAATGGCGGTGAGTGTTAATATCGTTGTAAGTTTGGCAGGTGCTAAAAAATAAGAGTATTGGGGAACTATAAGAGCCATCCAGGCGGTGACATAGAAAACAACACCTGGAAAAGAGCGAGATGCCAAATCTTGAAACAGCTGTTTTTTCGCACGTTGTTGGTACTTGGGTTTGATATAGGTTTTCATAACCTTATTTATGCCATCTGTTGTGCCGCGTTTATTGGAATAATTACGGCTTATTTTTATTAATCTATTTCTCCATGACTGTTGGCCGACGTTGGGATCCTTAACGTCTCTTGTAGATTAAGTAATATGAGATAGCTGTTTTTTGTCGTTTCTTATTATTGTTTTTTATTATTGTTTCTTATTATTGTTTTTTTAAAATACTATCACTTAACCGGAGAGAAATTATGAACGCCGTCATGTTTTGAGCGTTGGCGAAAAATGTTTCACATTATTTGACAACACTCAGGACTCAATGCCGGGTTTCTTAATGTTCTTACCTTACGTGCGTTAAGCGAAGCCCTTACCTCAGTATAGTCCTAGACCTATTGGTATTAACCCGACGCCATAAGTACCTTATTTCTTAACCATCGATTGGCAGGGTCTTTATCGACATTAAGGTGCCAGTAGAGATGAACGTCGATGCCTGGGAGTTCAACCGGAAGTGGGTAGGTTGATATGTGCAATACCTGGCTAAATAGCTTGGCGGCGGTTTCCGGCATCGTTAGCAACATATTGCTGCTTTCTACCACTCGGCAGGCCGAAAAAAAGTGCTGACAACGTAACCCAACCCGTCGCTGCAGTCCAAGCCGTCCCAGTTCGAAATCTTCCATGCCTGGGCCTGAAGAACGAGAAGAAACCAGAACATGTTGGTGATCAAGATAGGTTTTAAGGTCAAGATCATTGGACACAATCGGGTGATCGTTGGCGGCGACCACCACTAGCTGATCTTTTTCAATTTGTGTATGGCAGATGTTTTCGCTCACCGGTAACAGAATATCGATAGCGAAATCAATGTCGCCAGAGGCCAATTTATTTTCCAACTCGCTACGCCGAACCCGCGTACTGATCAAGTCTACCTGTGGGGCTTCTTTATTTAAGTGCCCCATCAAATAGGGGAGATAGGAGGCCTCCAGAGAGTCATGCAGACTGATGGCGTAGCGTTTTTTGGCTGTTGACGGGTCAAATTGGCGAGATTGCTGCAGAGCCACCTGAAGCTGGTGCAGTGCTTCGCGCACATCGGCAATAACATTTTTAGCGACGGCGGTTGGCAGCATTTTATTTGCCTGACGGACAAACAGAGGGTCGTCAAAATGCTCTCGTAGTCGCGCCAGTGCATGACTAACGGCAGGTTGCGTAAGATTAAGCACATTGGCGGCGCGAGTGAGGTTTCCCTCGGTGTAAATGGCGTCAAAAACAATAAAAAGATTAAGGTCTATTCTCATAAAAATGCTCCCAACAGTGCTCGCCAGATTGATTGATACAGTGTAGTGCCTGTCTGTAATTCTATAAGTAAGGCTAATAGATAACTATTATAACTATTCATTTGTTTTATTTTGTGGCGAAGCATAGCATAAGTTCATACGTAAAGATCAATTCAACGATTAACGAACCCTCTTGGAGGTTGCCATGGATTTTAGTTTATCAGCACGTTCGCAGGACTATTTAAGTCGGGTCAAAGCTTTTATGGAGCAAGAGATATTGCCTATTGAGGATGACTATTTTCGTGAACTGAAGTCGCTGGACAACCCTTGGGTGGTGTTGCCAATCATCAAGGCCTTAAAAGAGAAGGCTAAGGCTCAAGGTTTATGGAATATGTTCCTGCCTGTTGAGGGGTATGGACCTGGGTTGAGTAATGCGGAATATGCGCCAATTGCCGAGCAGACTGGCAGAAGCTTTATTGCCCCCGAAATTTTCAATTGCAACGCACCGGATACCGGCAATATGGAGGTGTTGGTTCACTATGGATCGGAGGAGCAGAAGGCGCAGTGGCTGACGCCCTTACTGGAGGGGGAAATTCGTTCGGCTTTTTGTATGACTGAGCCTGAAGTGGCCTCTTCAGATGCAACTAATATTGCGGCTACGGCAATCATTGAAGGTGATGAAGTGGTACTCAATGGGCGTAAGTGGTGGAGCACAGGTATTGGTCATCCGGACTGTGAAATCCTGATTTTTATGGGGCTCACTGACCCGGCAGCACACCGTCATCAACGTCATTCCATGGTATTAGTACCTAAAAATACACCGGGCGTAAAGGTAGAGCGGATGTTGCCGGTATTTGGTGATCTGGACGAACCCTATGGCCATGGTGAGGTGAGCTTTACCGATGTCCGGCTGCCTAAAAGCGCGATTATTGCAGGGGCAGGGCGTGGTTTTGAAATAGCACAGGGGCGTTTGGGGCCTGGCCGGATTCACCACTGTATGCGTGCGATTGGTGCGGCTGAACGGGCATTGGAGTTGCTCATCAAGCGCGCGGTTACCCGTGAAGCATTTGGTAAACCCATTGCGAACCTGGGGGGGAATCGAGACATTATTGCCAATGCTCGTCTGTCCATTGAACAGGCCCGCCTGTTGACGATGAAAGCAGCTTGGACGCTAGATACCAAAGGTATAATGGGGGCTATGAGCGATGTTTCTCAAATCAAGGTAGTAGCACCTAACGTACTGCAGACGATTGTTGATCAGGCGATGCAGATACATGGTGGTGCGGGTATGAGTGAAGACTTTCCTTTGACGCAGTTATTCGCCTACGCCCGCTGTCTGAGACTGGCGGATGGCCCCGATGAGGTTCATCGTCTGTTGATCTCGAAATTTGAGCTGGCGAAATATAAGGCGTTGATGAAATAGCAAAACGGTGCCATGGATGGTATTCGGCAGGCTTTTAATATTCTTATAAATAAAGTGAACTTTACGATGACAGATAAACGAATTTTTATAACCGGTGGCGCTAGCGGCTTGGGGAAAGCGGTTGCGCTAAGATTCGCTCGGGAAGGGTTTCGGGTGTGTATCGGTGATGTGAATGATGAGCGCGGTATAGAAGCAGAAACTGAGTTGAAAACCATTACATCAGATGCCTTTTATGTACGCTGTGATGTAACCAGGAGTAAAGATCTGGAGCAGGCCCGTAGTCAGTTAGAAGAGCGTTGGGGTGGAGTAGATATTGTTGTCAATAATGCGGGAGTTGGCGGGACGGCTGGGGCTATCGAAGATGTCAGTTTGTCAGATTGGCAATGGGTGCTGGATATCAATTTGATGGGGGTTGTGAGAGGGTGCAAAACCTTTACGCCGCTATTTAAACAGCAGGGCAGTGGTCATTTTGTCAATATTGCCTCGGCTGCGGGACTAATGAATGCCCCTTTTATGAGTAACTACAATGTTACCAAGGCGGGTGTTATCTCCCTGTCCGAAACGTTGTTGGCGGAACTTCACTCTCTCAATATTACAACCAGTGTGGTTTGTCCTGCGTTTTTTCAGACCAATCTCACAGAGTCGATGCGTTCCCATATTGGTGGCTTGCACTCAAAAGTGAATAAGTTAATGAGTCGTTCCAAGATCAGTGCAGAAGATGTTGCTGACTGTATCTATCAGGCCTATGTGAAAAAAGAGTTTTGGGTTGTGACACACCCTTTTGAACGGCGCATGTGGTATTTCAAGCGTTTTGTTCCGAGTGGTTTTAACGCTTTAATGCAGTATCAGGCCAAAAAACTGTTTTCTTGAGAAGACCAAAGGTAGCAGGAAAGTGGCTAGTTAGTGCTTATCCAGAAATACCAAAAATTGAAATATGTTCCGTTGTAGGTTGGGTTCCGTCTAAAGCGCCTACTTTTGGTAACCCGACAAATCAGTATCTTAATGGGAATCATTGTCGGGTTAAAACCCGACCTACCATTTTGATTTTGTATTTAAGCTAGAGGCATTAAAAGGAACGGTGTTTTGGCAACATTAATCGGTAGAGGGTATAGAGTATGTCAGTCTTAGATGAAGCATCGGTGGTACGAGAGGGGGAGTCTCTCGATCTGGATAAAGTCGATCACTATTTAAAGCAGATGCTGCCGGAGTTGCAGGGTGCGCTGTCGGTTAAACAGTTTCCTGGCGGTGCCTCTAACCTGACTTATCTGTTGCAGTATGCCAATCGTGATCTGATACTGAGACGCCCACCTTTTGGTCGCATTGCCAAGTCGGCCCACGACATGATTCGAGAGTCGAATATCATGCAGGCGTTACGCCCGGTATTCCCCTACGTCCCTCAGGTCTTGGTGCAATGCGAAGATACCGATGTCATGGGTTGCGACTTCTATGTAATGGAACGCCTGGTGGGCATTATACCTCGGCAAGATATGCCTAAATCACTCGTTCTGAGCGAAGCGGATACCCGTCGTCTCTGCCTGAATGTCATTGATAAACTGGTGGAGCTTCATCAGGTCGACTATAAGCAGGCAGGGCTGGAATGTATCGGCAAGGGGAGTGGGTACGTACAGCGCCAGATTGAGGGTTGGAGTGATCGATATACCAAAGCCCTGACCGATGATGCGACCTCTTTCCAAGGTGTAATGGCATGGTTGAAAGAGAAAATGCCAAAGGACATCAAGACCTGCGTGATCCACAATGATTATCGTTTTGATAATGTAGTGTTACACCCAGACAACCCCTTTGAGATTATAGGCGTTCTCGACTGGGAGATGGCAACGCTCGGTGATCCGTTAATGGATCTTGGTAATAGCCTGGCCTATTGGATTGAAGCGGATGATGAACCGCAATTCCAGATGATGCGCAGACAACCGACGCATCTGAGAGGCATGCTCACACGGCAAGAAGTGGTTGAATACTATATCGAGAAGTCAGGTTTGTCCGTCCCCCATTTTGACTTCTACGAAATCTATGGTCTGTTTCGCTTAGCTGCCATCATTCAGCAGTTGTACTACCGCTACTATCATGGCCAGACTAATGATAAACGCTTTGCTGGATTTGTACATGCGGGTAAATATCTGGAACAGCGCTGTCTGAGGTTGATCGAACAAAGCGATTTGTAGTTTTAGGGTTCGAGTGAGTGCAATTAAAAAAAACGTTGCCAGATTGTAACTACTCCCTCCTGCGTCATCCTACGGCCTGTTGACCGTTGGATCTACCTCTCTTCTGCGATCAAGTCGCAAAATGGCCGGGGGGAAGGAGTAAATGGGTAAGTAGTTATGCCAGATTAGTCACTAATGTTCAGTTTGAGAGGGTTATGGGTGCAATTTATTTAATAAGGCATGGGCAAGCGTCGTTCGGTAAGGCGGACTACGATAAGTTGTCTGACAAAGGGCGCAAGCAGTCAAAGGTATTGGGCGAGCACTTTAAAAAGCTGATTAGCCCAGACCGTTTTTACTCTGGTGATATGCTGCGTCATGGACAAACTGCAGAGTACTTTATTAAAGGGTTTGGAGATAACCGGTTGCCCGTAGTTACTCACTCAGGGTTTAACGAGTTCAATCACATTGAGGTATTGGTGCGATTCAAACCGGAATGGCAAGACAGTCAGGTGATGGCGTCGGATATTGCCAGGCACCCGGTTCCGCGAAAAGCGTTTCAAGAGGCGTTTTCAGGTGCCGTGGCGCGGTGGGTGTCGGGGCAACATGATGAAGAGTATGGCGAGACATGGGCTGAATTTCAGCATCGGTGCACCTCAGCGCTGCAGGAAGTGATTGCTCAATCGAACAAAGCAAAAAATATTGTGATTTTTACCTCCGGAGGACCTATTTCGGTGATCACACAGCAGATATTGAAGCTGGGTGACCAAGAGGCCTTTTCGATCAATGAGGTGCTTGCCAATACAGGAGTCTCAAAGCTGCTGTTTTCGGGGGACCGTTTGAATATTGCGTATTTGAATAACTATATACATTTAGAATTAGCGGGTACTGACTGGGTTACCTATCGATAGAGGAGTGATTTATGAGCGTTAACAAGCAATTTGATTTATCAGGGAAAGTAGCACTGGTGACTGGGGCCAGTCGTGGAATTGGCGAAAGCATAGCTAAACGGTTAGCCGAAAGTGGAGCCCATGTCATTATATCCAGTCGTAAAATAGAAGGTTGTCAGCAGGTAGCTGATGCGATTACCCAGGCGGGTGGTAGTGCTGAAGCGATGGCCTGTCATATTGGTGACATGGAGCAGGTCGCGTCTATTTTCAAACAGATTGAAGAGGCACACGGCAAGCTGGATATTTTGGTGAACAATGCCGCAGCCAACCCGTACTTTGGCCATGTGCTCGATACGGACCTTAATGCATTTCAGAAAACTGTCGATGTGAATATTCGCGGTTACTTCTTTATGTCGACCTATGGTGCCAAGTTAATGAAAAAAGGCGGGGGCGGTGCCATTGTTAATGTGGCCTCTGTGAATGGCGTGATTCCCGGCCACTTTCAGGGTATCTACTCCATTACGAAAGCGGCAGTTATTTCAATGACTAAAACCTTTGCCAAAGAGTGTGCAGGCTTGAATATCCGGGTGAACGCACTGCTTCCCGGTGCTACGGACACCAAATTTGCATCAACGATTGTGAACAATCCATCAATCTTGAAGAAAGCGATGGAACATGTGCCAATGAACCGTGTGGCTGACCCTGATGAGATGGCGGGAGCGGTGCTTTATCTTGTATCTGATGCCGCAAGTTATACAACGGGCAGCTGTCTTAATGTGGACGGTGGCTACTTGCTAGGGTAAACCTATGGATCAGGCAAAATGGATTATTTACGGGGCTTATGGTTACAGCGGTCAGCTTATCGCCGAAGAGGCCAAGCGAAGGGGGCTTACGCCGCTGTTAGCTGGTCGAGATGAAGCTAAGGTAAAAGCGGTAGCCAGGCGTTTCCGCTTTGACTATCGTGTCTTTGCACTCGACGATCCACAACGGGTAGCAGAAGCGCTAGAGGATGTTACTCTGGTAATACACTGTGCAGGGCCTTTTTCAGATACCAGCAAGCCAATGATTGAAGCCTGCATTCGTTCATCGACTCATTATTTTGATATTACCGGTGAAATTGAGGTGTTCGAGTATGCTCACAGCAATGTCGTCTGTGGGCGAGCAAAGTCTGCCGGTATTGTCGTCTGCCCTGGTGTTGGTTTTGATGTAATTCCGACCGATTGTGTTGCCAAAACACTGTCGGAAGCGATGCCTGATGCAATTTATCTGACCCTGGGGTTCTCCGGTGGTTCTGCAATGAGTCCGGGGACGGCAAAAACCTCGATTGAGGGGCTGGCCAAAGGTAATAAAGTGAGGCATAACGGTGCGATAGTCGCTTCTGGTGTGCAGGTGCGCACCATTGATTTTGGTAAAGGTCCGCGTACAGCAATGAACATTGCATGGGGCGATGTGAGTACCGCATATTACTCCACGGGTATTCCTAATATCGAGGTCTATGTACCCGCATCAAAAAAGACCATTCGCTCCTTGAAGATAGTGTCGTTACTGAAACCTGCACTGCGTCTGTCGTTTGTGCAGCGCCTGCTTAAACAGCAGGTTGAAAGAAAGGTGGCAGGGCCAAGTGTTGAGGTTAGACAGAGATCCCGGTCACTGATTTGGGGGCAGGTTAAGAATGCTGCCGGTGATATCAAGCAGGCCTATTTAGAAACACCCAATGGCTATGATGTGACCGTATCGGGGCCACTGGCGATCGTGGAGCACTTTCTGGCAGGTCATAACCAAAAGACAGGTAGTTTGACTCCTTCTCGTTTAATGGGGAGAGCATTCGTTTGTAGCTTACCCGATACCTCCGATATTGTTCTGAAATAATCCAATGGTGGGGCAATCAGCCCCACAGATGACCTACAGAATCCTGATAATTACATTTCACCAATTGGCTATGCTGCAGAGAAATGATAAATTTCCAGCTATGTAGATCAATTGTTGTAATATGACATGGCGAATAAAGACGAAACTGAACTGTTTTTTGAAGAGATGGACGGAGTAGAGCCTTTAAAGAAAAAGGATAAGGCTGATCTGCCATTGCAGCGTAAAGTGACGCCAGGCCATCTTATCAGGCGGTTGGCGGCTGTGACCGAGCAAGCGATCGACGATAATCACTTGGCAACTGATCATGTGGAGATACTCAGTTCAAACGATGTACTTGAGTATAAAAAAGAGGGTGTTCAGCATGGCGTCTATAAAAAGCTTCGCATGGGCAAGTACCAAATCGAAGCCCGGCTTGATCTACATCGCATGACCGTAGATGAAGCAAGGCGAGAGGTGTTTCGGTTTATTAACGATTGCATGCAGTATGATCTTCGCACGGTTATCATCTTACATGGCAAAGGGGAGCGAAACCCCGATAAAAAGGCGTTACTGAAAAGTTATTTGGCAAAATGGTTACCGGATATAGATACCGTTATGGCCTTTCATTCAGCCCAGAAACATCATGGCGGGACTGGGGCAGTTTACGTTTTGTTAAGCAAAAGTGAAAACCAGCGACAGGAAAATAGAGAACGCCATGGATTACGGTAGTTTGTCTTAGCCTGGGATGGCAAGCGATTAAGAGAGTGAGTAGATGAGTGTATTGAAAATTGGTGTTATGGCGGCCATTGCCTTAATGTTGTCCGGCTGTATCAAAGATCAAAAAATATGGGATACCAATGGCGCTTACGGTGACAGAACCATTTGGGAGACCAATGGGAAAAAAACGAATACACCGGAAAGTATCTGGAAAAATTCCAAGGGTGAAGACGTACTGACGGGCTCGGCAAAGGAGTAGTCTAAAGGAATAGTATGAAGGGATAGCCTGAATACTAAAACTGCTTCAGGGGTAGGTTCTGAGGCAGTTATTTACAAAAAAATAGAGCGCACGATAGTCTTGACGGAAGTTTGATATATCCATCAGCAGGCTATCTCGGGTCGCAAAGTAGACCGCACGTTGACCGTGGTAATCAACCACTTTGCTGGCTTGTGTTAAATAGATACCGAACTGATCCAAGCGTCTTACCAGTTTGGGTTCCATCGCTAAAAATACAATACTTAGATTACTCTGTATAAATAGCGATAGCGCGGCTAAATAGAGGCCTATGGTAATAAAAGGAAAGCGTCTTTGCTGATCGGTGGTATCGGCTGAGAGGTCATTTATTACGCCTCTTGGTGTAAGCTGCTCTCCATTTCTTTTTCTAAACTCCCGAGGCACGACCATCCGGGAGATCTCACAGTAACAGCCATAGGGAAGGGTATCCGGATTTATCAGGTTACGATAAAAGGCCTGACTATAATTCCGCTCAAAGGGCAGCAGCATACCCCGTTTATGGGTTGGCGGAACAATAAGCCGAATACTGCCAGCGGGTGTCTGTCTCTCCTGAAAGGTTAATAAACACTGCAAGGCAAAGCGGTCATACTCATCTCTCTCTCGCATTTTATGATGATAGGCATCGTAACCAAATTCCTGACAGTAGGTTTGGTAACGCATTTTGTATATTTCATCAAATTGATCTGGCGTACATACCTGCTGAAGTGCAAAATACTGGGCAAACTGCTTTGCGAGAGTTGATGCATTATCATTGGGCTTGTCTGACTCGTCATCTGGTTTTGACAGGGGGCCGAGGTTCATAGCTTTTCTCTCTTGCCCTCTAAACTCGGTTGGTCAAATAAGCGGATACTCGGGGGAGTACGGTTTATTTATAGTTTAGTAGCTGTTTAAAAAACATACAAAGCAACTGTTGAAAAACTGAATCAGGCCGTGTGATGGTGATAGTTCCGGGGTCTAAATGGCTCAAGCAAAGCGAAGAAATTTTGGGGCTGTCTTAATGAATAGAGAGAGTGATCTGTTTTTTACGTTACCTTATTCTGTTTGAAGGTTCACTATAATCCCTATAGATGGGCTAATGAGAATTTGAAGAGAGGTAGATACTTTAATTTACCTCTATAAACCTTTAAGCATAAAATACTGACCCTAACGACAAGGGAACGATTCATGTTTGATATTACCCGCTATGCGGCTGCATCGCAGCAAATAACTGAAGCAGGCCAATTTCTCTACAATAACGGGTGGTCGCCCGCTACCAGCAGTAATTATTCGGCACGCATCGATGAACAACACATTGCCATCACCGTGTCAGGCAAGCACAAAGGGGCGTTACGTGCTGAAGATGTAATGGTCGTTGACCTTAATGGTGAGGCGATTCAAAGCAACTGCAAACCCTCTGCTGAAACTCGGCTACATACCGTAATTTACGAGCTGTTTCCCGATATCGGTGCGGTATTACACACTCACTCAATAGCCGCCACGGTATTGAGCCGAAGTATGCCAGGCGAAAGTCAGCTCCGATTGATCGATTATGAATTGCAAAAAGCCTTTCCCGGTTATGATAGCCATGAAACGGAACTGGTGATTCCGCTATTTGAGAATACCCAGAATATTGACGAATTGGCAGAGCTGACCAAGCGCTATTTTCAAACTAACCCTCATGTACCAGGGTATTTGATTCGTGGCCATGGGCTCTACACCTGGGGTCAGAGTATGACTGACTGCCTACGCCATGTTGAGGCGCTTGAGTTCTTATTACAGTGTGAAATAGAAATGAAAAGGTTACGTTAATGAGTAAGTTAACCATTTATGAGACGCGAGACTTAACCAATCCGGTTTTAGTGACTGAAGAGAGTACCGAGATAGCAGAGATACTCAACGAAAAAGGCGTGCGCTTTGAACACTGGCCCACCCAGTCTTTGGCGTCCGATGCTGATCAGGAGGCAATTTTGGAGGCCTATAGCGGGGATGTCGCCAGACTGAAATCCGAGTGCGGTTTCAGCTGTGCCGATGTCGTTAAGCTGACACCTGATAACCCGCAGAAAGATGAGTTTCGTAAGAAGTTTCTTTCAGAGCATGTCCATGTCGAAGATGAAGTCCGGTTCTTTGTTGAGGGGCAGGGGCTTTTTTACCTTCATCATGACGAAAAAGTCTACGTGGTACTGTGTCAGAAAAATGATCTAATCAGTGTGCCTGATGGTGTAAGACACTGGTTTGACATGGGGCCGTCACCACTGTTTACCTGCATACGGTTATTCAGCAATCCGGAGGGCTGGGTTGCCGATTTTACCGGTAGTGATATTGCTGAAAGCGTACCCCGTTGGGAAGGGCTCATGGGGAGGGCTCAATGATCAAGGTGATTATTACTGATATTGAGGGTACCACCAGCTCCATTAGCTTTGTTCACAAGGTGCTATTCCCCTATGCCAAAGCGCATATTGCTGAGTATGTACGAGCAAATGCGGGTAATAATGACGTTCGGACCTTGTTGGATGATGTTGCTAAAGAAGCCGCAGCTGATCCTGATGATATTGACGGGCTGATTCGGCAGTTGCTGTTATGGATTGAGCAGGATAAAAAAATTACGCCGCTGAAAGCATTGCAGGGACTGATCTGGGAGCATGGTTATAATCAAGGCGATTTTACCGGACATGTTTATGAAGATGCGGCAGATTCTTTAAAACAGTGGAAAGAGAGTGGATTTGATCTCTATGTCTACTCTTCCGGCTCAGTCAAAGCCCAGCAGCTGATATTCGGGCATACAGAATTTGGTGATTTAACACCTCTATTCAAGGGGTATTTTGATACTCGAATCGGCGGTAAACGCGAGGCCGATTCCTATAAAAATATCGTTCAACAGATTGGCGTGGATGCTAGCGAACTATTGTTTCTGTCTGATATTGAGGAGGAACTTGATGCCGCATCCGAAGCGGGTATTCAAACCTGCTGGTTGATTAGAGTCGGGGATTCAACCATACCACTTGATATGGCCAGTAAGAAACATTTTGCAGTGAGCAGTTTTGCAGATATCACGCCGATACTGAGTCAGTCGTCTGGTTCATAGCGCTTAAGCAACGCAGGTAACTCAGTTTCTCTGCCTTATTCTACAGCCTGCAAGTCGCAGAATGACGGGGTTGTGGGAATAAATGGGCAAGTAGTTACCAGTGTACATAGACAATGGAAATAATGGGTAGGTCAGGGAGGTTTTGTGTCAAAAAACAAACAGCAGATAGCAATTGTTGGTAGCG
>JBFKTM010000013.1:0-15560 GCA_041636295.1 Oleiphilaceae bacterium | reverse complement strand
TCGCAACACTACGCTACTTGCTTGAAGAAGGTGAAAATAGTGGCGCAGCCGAATATAGCTATGAAAGCTTTATGCAAGAACTTGATGATGATATCGGCTAATGGGTAAGTTCACTTTAACAAGGAAAGCCAAAGACGATCTAAAATCAATTGCCGCTTACACCCAACGAAAATGGGGAAAAGAGCAGCGTAAAATATACATAAAACAATTTGATAGCGTATTTCACATGCTGGTCGAAAATCCCAGCTTAGGAAACGAATGTGATTATATTAAAGCTGGTTATCGGAAGCTCTTTTGCGCGAGCCATTTTATTTTCTATCGCTCTATCACTGAAAGTCATATCGAAATCGTTCGTATCTTACACAAACGTATGGATGTAACGAAAAATTTTACAACCCCCTAACTGCGGACGAAGGGATTATTTATCACCGGGCTGACTCAAGTAGGCGTTATTTTCCTACACTTCGTCATCCTACGATTTGATCGTAGGAACCATTAAGGTAACCACTGTATTTATTCGAAAACCATGGATCCTGCAGTCAAGCCGCAGGACGACGGTGAAGGGGGTTCAAGGCTACATCACCGTATATCACACGTTTCAAGTATTAACCCCACCCCAGCCCTCCCCTTACCAGGAGAGGGAGCACGATGCTACATGCGGCGCAGACCTGAACAGTCACAAATTACACGTACCTGCACGTTAATCACATTTCCTCACAAACCCTTACCGTTTACTCATAGAACTTTCTGCTGATCCGCCTTATTCTTATATTGTGGATTTGAGTAGTATCCCCCATAAGCGGAGGGTTAAGTAGTACCTCCGCTGTTTTTATGGGTCACTCTGGTGAAGCTACAATCCAAAAGTTTTTGTTTTCATGCCTTTCATATTCTTTAAGCGGGTGACCCAGGTCTCCCGCTTTTTTTATGGGCCTTATTCAGGTAAACCGTTCAACAACAGGGGCTGCCCGTTTACCTCTCACCTACTTTCGTTTTGTCGCTTGCCGCCGCTTTGCAATTCGCTGATATTCCGTTTTAGTCAGGTTCTTTGCTTTAGGCTTTGGTTTACCGGTTTGGGTCGCTGTTTTATTTGAAGTGGCTACTGCCCGATTAATTTCGGCCATCTCCTCTGAAGTCAGGTTTCGCCATTGCCCTGGCTTTAACCCTCCCAGTGCGACCGACATAATGCGGGTACGCTTTAATTTGGTCACTTCATACCCTAAATATTCACACATGCGACGGATTTGGCGATTAAGCCCCTGAGTCAAAATAATCTTGAACACAAAGCGGCTTTGGATGGTGACCTTGCAAGGCTTGGTGACGGTGCCCAGAATAGGAACACCCTGAGACATCTGCTCGACAAAACGTTCCGTTAACGGTTTGTCTACCGTAACGACGTACTCTTTATCGTGGGCATTTTCAGCTCGTAATATTTTATTGACGATATCACCATCACTGGTAAGAAATATTAATCCTTCCGAGGGCTTATCAAGGCGTCCGATAGGGAAGATGCGTTTCTTATGTCCAATATCATCGATAATATTGCCTTTTACCTTACGCTCGGTGGTACAGGTAATACCAATCGGCTTGTGGTAAGCAATGTAGATCCGATCGGTTTTGTTATCGGCACTGGCTTTAATGCGCTTGCCGTCAACCAGCACCTCGTCTCCAGGCGCAACTTTGGTACCCAACTCGGGGAGTTTCCCGTTAATGGTCACCCTGTTCTCTTCGATTAATTTGTCGGCCTCGCGTCGGGAACAAAAACCAGACTCACTGATAAACTTATTAAGGCGCTTTTCGTTACTGCTGTTCACAACACTACCCAATTCATTAACGACCTACTCGTACTGATATTTTCACTGCCAATTATACAGACCCTGGCGTAGTTTACTCCCATTTAAACTGCGTTTTAGAAGCGCTTTCTGGGCGATACTTTAGCTGTAACCCCATTAGGAAATTTCGCATGATCTGGTCTTTACACTCACGGTAGTGCTTATGGTTTGGCTTACGAAAAAAAGCACTTAATTCATGCTCACTCATGCGTAAATTTGCTAACGCCATAACCGCTAAGATGTCATCACTCTTGAAATTCAGGGCTATCTTAAGTTTTCGAAAAATAATATTGTTTGTTAATTGCCGCTCTGGTTCAGGCTGAACGCCCTCTTTCTTCCCGCGTTTGTCATTGATTAAACCATTCAGAAAAATCGCCAGCTCTGTATCACGACAGGGTTGATACTCTGCATCATCCTCTTTCTTTAACCAGCAGCGAATCTGCTCTCGTGTCACTGCATAGTCTGCCAACCCGAACAACCTCACCATATCAGGATCACTATAGTCGAAAATATAACGGATACGGCGTAAAACATCGTTGTTGATCACAAATAACCCTGCCTTTAAATGTGCAGTTGAGCCACAAAAACTCACCGCCAGATTGATCCTGCAACTTTAACAGATTTCGCTGTACTCTTTGGTCAATCAGAGGTTTAAATTAAGATTTTTTATAACTCTCGTTTTAGAACATTTTTATAGCATTTGTGCAGCATGGAACATTGAATGTAATATTTAGAAAATGTACAATATTTGTACAAACATACTAAAAACAAAAAGACGCCCGTAACAAATGGGCATAATTATAAAAACAATAATGTGTATCCAAGGTATGAAAGAGAGCCTCCATAGCACGTCATCTATTTATATGAATATGATGGCCGGTTACCTGAGTCGGGTTGGATCTACCGATATCCAAACGATTGCCTCAGATGCCGACATTACCATTACCGAACGCGGACGAGTGCCCCTTGACTCGATGCTGGCGCTGGTCAACGCCATAATAGCCACGACCCGTGACCGCGCATTTGGTCTGGAAATGGGCATTCATATACACCCCTCTGAATATGGCATCATATCCCATGCCTTTATGAATTGCGGGAGTCTTCGTGAAGTGATGGATCTAACCATTCGCTACACGCACCTTATCAATGATGCATTTTCTCTGGCCGTGGAAGCCCAAGATAAAAATGAGGTTACGCTAGTGCTCCATTCCACAAGCCATGCGCCTGAAATTATACCGCTTATCGAACTCAACTTTGCTTCAATATTATCCATGGCTCGTTTTCTGGCCGGTAATAAAAAAGCAGAAGAGGTAACACTGTTTGAAGTCTGCTTTCAACATCCACCGCAAACCATGCCTGAACGTTATATCGCTCACTTCAAATGCCCTGTTCGCTTTAATCAGCCTCAAAACGCCATCCGAGTCAGCACTCGTGTGCTGAACACAAAGGTCTACTCACCAGATCCTTATATCTACCGCTATCTGTTAAAAAAAATCGAAGAGGTTGCAGAGCGTCTGCAAATTAATATCCCGCTAAGGAACCAGGTCTTTAACTATGTCGTGAAGCAACTCCCCTACGGTATGCCCAGTGTCTCTCAGGCGGCCAAAGAATTTAATATGAGCCCGAGCACGCTGAAAAAGCATTTAAACCAGGAAGATGCCAACTTTACCGAAATATGCGACGCCGTTAGAAAGAGTGTTGCCGTTAAGATGATTTCAGTACACAAAAAGTCTCTGAAAGAGATCAGTAATTATCTGGGATTCTCAAACTCGAGCACATTTAATCGTGCCTTTAAACGTTGGACAAAAATGTCACCAACGCAATACCGTCAGCGAGTGAATCAGAAGGAAAACACAGAACAAGAGCAATCAAAGAAACTGGAAGAGGCATAAAAAAACCTAAGACAGCTAACGCCATCTCAGGTTTTTTGTCAGGCCAACCTTACCGATCGCGAGGTTAGACGCTTGCATCCAAAAATGCGTTTAAGGTCGCACTTGGTCGCATCGCTTGTGTGATTTTTTCAACGTCTGGATGGTAATACCCTCCAAGTTCAACATGTTGTCCCTGATGGGCATTAAGCTCTTCAAGAATCTTCTGCTCATTGTCACTCAACGACTTCGCCAACGGAGCAAAAGCTTTCTGCAACTCAGCATTCTCTGTTTGTGCCGCCAACGCCTCAGCCCAATACAGCGCCAGATAGAAGTGGCTACCCCGGTTGTCCAGCTCGCCCGCTCGACGGGAAGGTGACTTGTTGTTTTCCAGCAGTTTGCCCGTTGCCTGATCCAGGGTTTCAGCCAATACTTTTGCTTTGGCATTATTGGTTTTATCGGCTAAGTCTTCCAACGAGACCGCAATGGCCAGAAACTCGCCGAGTGAATCCCATCTTAAATGATCTTCTTCTACAAACTGCTGCACATGCTTAGGTGCAGATCCACCTGCGCCTGTTTCGAACAGGCCACCACCAGCCATCAGAGGCACAACGGACAACATTTTTGCACTGGTGCCCAACTCAAGAATCGGGAAAAGATCTGTGAGATAGTCACGCAATACGTTTCCGGTTACTGAGATAGTATCCAGGCCACGCTTGAGGCGCTCCATGGTGTAGCGAATCGCTCTGTCGAGTGACTTGATCTGAATATTCAGACCTTCGGTGTCATGCTCTTTCAGGTATTTTTCGACTTTCTTGATCATCTGGGCGTCATGACCGCGCTCTTCATCCAACCAGAAAATAGCTGGCATTCCGGTAGCTCTTGCACGATTCACTGCCAACTTAACCCAGTCTCGAATCGGTGCGTCTTTAGTCTGGCACATGCGCCAGATATCACCCACTTCAAGGCCTTTGTGCTGTAGCAATATATTGCCATCTTCATCAACAACACGCACATCACCATTTGCCGGTAACTCAAAGGTTTTATCGTGTGAACCATACTCTTCAGCTTTCTGCGCCATCAGGCCTACGTTCTGAACCGTTCCCATAGTGGTTGGATCAAAGGCATCATGGTGCTTACAGAAGTTGATCACTTCCTGATAGATTGTGGCATAACAGCTGTCAGGGATAACCGCTTTGGTATCTTTCAGCTTGCCATCAGTCCCCCACATTTTACCGCCAGAACGAATCATTGCCGGCATGGAGGCATCTACGATCACATCACTGGGCACGTGTAAGTTGGTGATCCCTCTGTCGGAGTCCACCATGGCCACTTCAGGACGATTTTCGTAACAAGCACGTAGATCTTCTTCAATTTCAGAACGCAGTGAAAACGGTAAACTTTCAATTTTTTGATAGATATTGCCCAATCCATTGTTAGGATTAACGCCAATCTCCTTGAACGTTTCCGCGTGTTTTTCAAAGGCATCTTTGAAGTAAACGGTAACCGCATGCCCAAACACGATGGGGTGAGATACCTTCATCATGGTCGCTTTAACATGAAGAGAGAACAACAGTTCTGCGTTACGGGCACCTTCCATCTCTTCTTCAAAGAATTTACGTAGCGCCTTAACACTCATAAACATGCCGTCAACAACTTCACCGTCAAGCACCGGTACTTTTTCTTTCAGTACCGTCACCTTACCGCTCTCTTCAACTAATTCGATTCTCAGATTACCCGCTTTTTCAATAACGGTAGAGATATCGCTATGGTAGAAGTCGCCACTGCGCATGTGCGCAACGTGAGTTCGCGACGCCTGGCTCCATTTACCCATTGAGTGCGGATGCTTACGAGCATACTGTTTTACCGCAGCCGGTGCGCGTCGGTCAGAGTTGCCTTCACGTAGTACCGGGTTTACGGCGCTACCCAATACCTTTGAGTAACGTGTTTGAATCTCTTTATCCACTGCTGATTGTGCATCTTCAGGATAATTGGGTATGTCATACCCCTGAGACTGCAGCTCGGCAATGGCGGCTTTTAGCTGAGGAATTGACGCACTGACGTTTGGAAGTTTAATAATGTTGGCGTCAGGAGATTGAGTTAGATCTCCGAGTTCCTTGAGCGCATCTGGAACTTTCTGACTTTCAGTTAGATTTTCGGGGAAAGTGGCAAGTATTCTGGCTGCCAAGGAGATGTCACTAGTCTCAACTTCTATGTCTGCAGCAGCGGTAAATCGATTGACGATTGGGAGCAAGGAGTAAGTTGCTAGCGCTGGTGCTTCATCCGTTTTGGTATAAATAATTTTTGATTTTTGTACTGTCATGTCTTCCCCAAATTTTATCGGTTGGATAACCAAAAAATTAATAAAAAGGCGACTTGTGATCCCCTTTTGTTAACAGAGCTATGATATTCGCGCCGATAGTATATAGAAAAATAGTCCCAGACTGTAGCTATGTGTAAAAATCCACACTAAATAGGACTCAAAAAAGCCTATTTTCAGCAAAGGCTAATCACCCAATATCCGGCGTGCTTCAACGGTAAAAAACGCGTCTGTTGTCACCTGAAATATCCGTAACCTTAAAACGCCTATGTGACAACTTATAGTCATTGAAGCGTAGTATTGAAAGTGGAATTTCTCAATTAGACGAAGGGAGGTAGAGAGTTAAGAGTAAGAGTAAGAGTTACAAGTGGGAAGTTACAAGTTACAAGTGGGAAGTTACAAGTTACAAGTTGAAAGATAGAAGGCTGGGGAATGAGTGTGGGAGGCTTGTTTGTTATTTTCTTACAAGCCCAGCTCTATTTTATCAATGGCTTTGATTCGCGCTAATTCAGGCCCTTCAAAGTATTGTTCGCGCAGACTTTGTAGTAATGATTGATCAATATTGCTTGTATCACCAGCACTGGCAAGTAAACTGTTCAGATCAATTCGATAGAGTTCGACCAGTCTTTGCCACTGTGCACGTCGCTCATCAAGCTTTTTCAGATTATCTGCCTGTTCCTCACCATAGCTTTTAACCCGTAACGCGTAAACATCCTCTTCAGTACCACCGCTAGCCCTCAATGCCGACTCTTGGGAACGGACGTCACTAACAAGATTTGCCCGATGATTTGCTTCAACTATCCATTGCGGCGAATCATGATCTAACTGGTTCAACAGATTATCTTTTTCAGCGCCGGTTAGACGACTATCTGACATTAAGGCGACTTTAGCCATCATATAGTCATCATATTGGTCTTCCTGCGAAAAAAATGCGTCAACAACGGGCGCCGACATAAACCCATAACGAGACTCTCGCAGCGCGCCCTTCATCTCTCGTACAATAGTCAGATCGTATGCTTGATTACCGTACTGATTAACAAACTGATTTTTAATGACCGCCATATTGTTTCGATACTGGAGATACCCTTCCAGAATCTCGTAGCCCTGATCTAATGCTACCCCGTCAAGTTGCTGTGACAAGTCATATTTTATTCGCGCAACGATTCGTTCTAAAGGTTCTTCACCAATGGCGGTCAGATAATACTCGAATAGATTTCTAACCCGGTGATCCGCAATAAGCTCTTCATCTTCATCGATACCCAAGGCCGTTGGTGGCGGTGTATCTCTGAGCGAGGCTGGAAGTACACTAAAAAACGATTTGTCGATATCATTTTGGGTTGGTGTTTGTTTCACCAAGTTGGTAATCAATTGTGGTTCAATCACCTTTTCAACTGAGACAGGATTTGCCTTGGTGGAATTCATTAGCGCGGCAGATTTCGACTCTTCAACCATAGCTACCGAGGGGTCGTAAAAAAGAACAAACGCTACAAATATAAAAAGAACGACAGCGATCGTAATTGTTGACCAGCGATAAACCATGATAGCACTCCTTTGATTAGCCTTTATGGAACAGATGCTCCTCCCCCCGACAGGGGGAGGCTGGGAGGGGGTCAAGGCTATGGCACGACATTGATTATGGTAAGTGCCACTAGGCTGCCCCCCTCTTTCTTCTCGCTTTACCAGGCAATTAAAGCCCTGCACTCTTCAAGCGACGAGCATGTTCTACATAAAGTGGCAGAGGGCTGGTAGTGAATAAACCTCTTAACCCAAACATTCCATTAATCTCATCAGCATGGTTGAGGGTATAATCATCACGAATAACCTTCCCCATATGGGTTGAGCAACGGCTTACTAGTCCATCATTCGCTTCACTGTGAGGCACTGACGTAACCGCCAGGAAGGGATCAGCCAGGTCAAACACATTGTAGTCGATCAGTGGATTATAGGTGCCGCCCCAAGAGTAGTAACGAACACCGTTGACCTGGTGTGCACCGTCATTTACCGAGTAGTCTTTCACCCAGTTCGGCCACCACCATGAACCCGCATTATAAGAAGGCGTGCTGCGGCAAGAACCCTGACGAAGCCCTTGTGGGTGGCTATTATTAAAGGCCAACGCACCCTGAGTATTAAGTGACTCCAGCGACCCCATCGCATTTTGTTGCTGTGACGTATCACCAGAAAGTGCCGCTAGCAGTGCTCCGACCGCATTACCAATCGCCAGTGCCGGACCTTCCAGAGGAGAGTCTTTCAGCATATCAGCCGTTGCAGAGCCAAAATGTGGTGATCCGATTGACGTCACCGATGCAACCAGATCAGGTCGTACAGATGCCACATAGCGGGCGGTAGGGCCACCCTGAGAGTGACCAATCAGGTTAACCTTGGTAGCGCTGGTGGTCGCAACCAGATCTTCAACATAGGCTAATAGCTCCTCCCCGCGAGCTTCATTACTTTCATACCCACTGACTTGTGGCGTGTAAACTGTATGAGCGCCAACATTGGCCAACGCTCCTTTTACACCATAAAAGTAATCAGCCAAGATGCTGTCAAATCCTGACAGGCCATGAACCAAGACAATAGGATGCCTGGTTTGTCCCGACGAATCTGCATGAGATGTTAACGCGACACCGGCCAACACCAGCGACGCGACAAGGCGTGAGACTGCTTTTGTTATTTTCATCGTCTTTTCCTTCTCATAGTTATTAACTATTGTTGTTATCAGTCGTGAATTTGAGTGGTTATTTGTTGGCCCTCTTTATAGGTGAGGGCTCATTAGTGCTCTGAACTTTATCAACATCCCTGGTTTTTATTATTAATGTCTCTGTTTTTTATTATTAATATCTCTGATTTTTATATTCTCTGAACCGTCGAACACTGCTTCCACAATTGATTGAAGCGATATTTTGGTCAACATTTAACGCCCCGTGTAACGTCATTACGAAATGAAAAATATTGTTACAGACAGCATATAGCAGGAATCATTTTCGAGAAGCCGGGAAACCGGAAATGTAGCCGTAGAGATAACAAAAATATCCCTACGGTTAAATAAGGTGATCGGATATAACAGTAAATAGGCGGTTAACGATAGGTCTGACTAAACTGCATCGCTATTTTTTCTGATAGCGCTTTGCACGCAGGGCCGGCATTTTCCATGGCCGACAAGATAAGGTAGATAGGGATGGTTTTTCGTGCCTCCATCACCAGAGGAATCTGTTTCAACTCGCCAGACTCAAGTTCACTCTTGATCATATGCTTGGGAATAAAAGCAAATCCGAGCCCTCGCTTTACAATTTTGATAGCCGTAGCGCTATTACTTACGGTCCAACGCTGCTCGGCCCCCAGCCACCCCGCATCTTGCTGTCGTTTTCTACCAGTATCCTTAAATACAACTTGGCGGTGCTGGCGCAACTCCGGCTCTGTTACAGCATCATCGAATGAAAACAGCGGGTGAGAGGGGTGTGCCACCGGTAGCATTTCAACCTGCCCCATGGGCTTACCTAGAAAACCAGGGGGGACTTTCGGAGACAACACAATATCTGCTCGACGTTCCAATAATGCCTCATCCGTCCCTGACAGGGTTGTCTCCAGAATCACAATTCGGGTCGACGGAGACTCTTCCGAAAACCGCGCCAAGGCGCAAAGCAGTGGATCCAGCTCAACCAGCAGATCGGCAGCTACCGTCACTTCGGACTCCCACCCTTTCGCCAGCAATTGTGCCGATAACTCCACGTTGCTCGCCTCTTTTAACAGATTGGTTGCTTGCCGATATAAGACCTCACCGGCTTCCGTCAGAACTGACTTTCTGCCTTGTTGTTCCAATACCGGTGTGGGCAATAGCTCTTCCATTTTACTGATGATATAACTGACACTGGATTGACTCTTATTAAGTGCCTCAGCAGCTTTAGCAAACGAGCCCTCATCTACAACAGCCTTAAAAGCAGCCCACTGCTCCAGAGAAATTCTCGGCGTTCTCATTTCACTACTCCAATTTATGCAGAGCCCTTAGACTCATCAGCACCCATTTAGATCTATATTTTAGATCATATGGCGCCATATTTTAATATATACAATCTAATAATACGATATATCATACATTCACATTAAGAGAACAACCTCGCTTAGACAAAATGCGCTTAACAGGAGAATCAACAATGACTACTTTACTCAGACTCGACACTAGCCTTTTTTCTGGGCAGGGTGTATCCACTCAACTATCCGACGAACTGGTTGCGAAACTAAGAAGCGCAGACAGTGAACTAAAAGTCATTCACCGTAATTTTTCAGAACAGTCGGTTCCACACCTGGACGGTGAATGGTTACAGGCGTTAATGACCCCCACAGAGCAACGTGACGAATTACAGCAACAGAAAGTTGATTATTCCGATTTACTGATTGCCGAGTTACAGCAAGCAGATACCGTTGTTATTGGCCTTCCCATGTATAATTTCAGCATTCCATCCATGCTTAAAGCCTGGTTCGACCATGTTGCACGTGCCGGAACCACATTTAAGTACACCGAAACCGGCCCCGTTGGTCTGCTGACTGACAAGAAGGTGTATTTGGTTACCACCCGTGGCGGTGTCCACAAGGATCAAGCCAGCGACACGCAACTTCCTTTTGTTAAAACGTTCCTGGCATTCCTGGGCTTAACCAATGTTGAAGTGATTTATGCTGAAGGGCTAAACATGGGGGATGAGATGAGAAACTCAGCCATCAACGCGGCAAAGGCAACGATCAATGCGATGGTCGCCGCCTGATTATATTAAAACGGCGTAGTTCGGTGTTTCGATTTACAATCAGCGAACGTAAACCGCCTACCCTAACCACAACCACAACGTAAGCAGTTGGCTCACACACAGGACACCACTGGTGACCTGCCAAAACAGCATCGGATTACGCTCAAGCAGCGGTTGATTGCTCATCCGCATAAAGCGCTTATTGGGGTGGCGCAGATCGTAGATAAACTCAGACAGTGACTCATAGCGCAGCTCTGGCGAAAAGTGCAGCGCTTTTTTTAGCGCGCCATCCATCCACGCCGGAACCATCGGATTATAACGATAGGCCGGTTCATATTTAAGGCGAGAGAAATCCTGGGCATTTTCGCAACGCTCGAACGCCTCACCAAAGGGAAGCTTGCCAGTCAACAACTCGTAGGTAATCATCGCTATGGAAAACAGATCTGAACGCACACTTCCGGTACGCCTCAGCTTATATTCCGGTGCGGCGTAGGTCGCTGTTCCTAAAATGGTATCGCGCTCAAACGGCGTCGCGATTTCATTAACACCCGCCACCAAACAGGAACCAAAATCAATCAACTTTGCTTCCCCTTCGGCGGTCAATACAATGTTATCCGGTTTTAGGTCTTGGTGTAGCGTCTCTTTACGATGCAGGGATCTGACCCCTCGGGTAATCTGCTCGACAATATCGAGCACCTTACCGATATCGCGTTTGGGATTATTTTCAACCCACTGCGCCAAAGTATCTCCCTCAACATATTCACACAGATAGTAGAGAAACGTCCGTTTTCGGGTATCAGCGGGAACAGTGACAACATTAGGGCAATCAATCCGCCGCCCAATCCACTCCTCCATGATAAACCGTTCAATATAAGCAGGGTCATCCTCATAATTGACCGAAGGCGTCTTCATGACCCACTTCTTACCAGTCTTACGATCCGCCACCACATAGAGCTGGCTGCGGTTACTGGCATGAATCTCATCAAGCACCCGATAACCATCAATCAACATTCCTTTCTCAAGAAAAGGGGGGAAAGGCAAGTCACTGAGTTTTTTATAGACATCCTCGGAATTGGCATCTGGAAGCTGATCTACACGAACCACCTGACAACTGAGGTTGTCATCACTGCCTGCCTCTTTCGCCATGTCAATCAATTGCTGACATACCGCCTCAAAGTTCCCGGTAGCACTCTGCAGGGTCTGTTTAATATCTTTGGTAGACAGAAAATCATGCACCCCATCAGTGCTTAAAAAAAACAAATCCCCCTCCTCTACCGCCTCGGTTCGGTAATCGACATCCAACCGAAGATCCATCCCCATCGCACGGGTAAGATAGGCCTTATCTTCACTCACACGGGCACAATGGTCCTGGGTTAACTGCTCAAACTCTGTACCACGCAAGCGATAGATACGACTATCGCCAATATGAAAAAGGTGAGCCATCCGTGATTTTACGACGAGTATAGAAAGCGTACTGATATAGCCTCGATGAGCATCAATAAACCGCTGACCCTGTCCATAGAGCCATCGATTAAGCGCAGTAAGTACTTTTTGAGACGAGGTTTTTACGGTCCAGGAATCCGGGGTTGAGTAGTAGTCATTAATGAAGTTCTTAACACAGGTTTCACTAGCCTCTTTACCGGCTTCCGCACTACTCACGCCATCGGCTATAACGGCAACCATGCCTTTAATAGTTAACACCGGGTCTTCAGGAATCATAATGCCCAGACAATCTTCATTCTGCAGCTTAGGTCCTTTATCGGTGGATTGCCCCACCGTCGCATTTAATCCACCACTCAGATGCATAAACCTACCTTTGATCCCGTACGTCCAAAAGACAAAGCCCCATTACCTTTCAGCAATGGGGTTTGCATTTACCTTTTACCTTTCAACTTTCAACTTTCAACTTTCAACTTTCAACTTTCAGCTTTCAACTTTCAGCTTTCAGCTTTCAGCTTTCAACTTTCAACTTGCCCTTAAGATACTTCAATCAACTGCACAGAGCCATCTTCCATCACTTCTGCCATGTGGCCTTCTGGTTCCTCCAGGAACTGCACAAAGATAAAGCACACCGCTGCCGCACCTGCAATAAACATAAAGAATGTAGAGGCATCAACAAACGATAGTACAGTCAGGAAGATAACCGCCCCAACATTACCATAGGCACCGGTCATTCCTGCAATCTGCCCAGTCATACGACGCTGAACCAGTGGCACCATTGCGAATACAGCCCCTTCACCGGCCTGCACAAAGAAAGAACAAGCCATGGTTGCCATCACTGCAAGTGGTATTAACCAGCCACTATCAATCTGACTCAATACCATATAGCCAGCCGCCAGACCAGCAATCAGGATAGACAGTGTTTTCTTACGACCAAACTTGTCGCTCAACCAACCACCACCGGGTCGCGCCGCCAGATTAATAAAGGCAAAGCCAGACGCCAGTAAACCTGCTTTCACCGCATCCAGCTCAAACGTTTCCATAAAGAACAGTGGCAACATCGACACAACCGCCAGCTCTGAGCCAAACGTAACAAAGTAAGACCAGTTCAGTATCGCAACCTGCTTGAACTTATAACGCTGCAACTCAGGTACACCATTTTTCAAGTTTTCTTTGTTCACGTTATAAATCTGGCTCGTCTGGAAGAAGAACAATGCCACAAGCCCTACATAGATCGCATTACTGGCAAAATCACTTAACAGGTCGATTTTCCCCGGCCCCAACTTCCAGGTCAGTACCGCCAGCGCTATATACATAGGTATATTCATTGCCAGATAGAAGTAGAAATCTTTCTTCGAGGTTACTTCCAAACCACCACTCTTTTTAGGCTTGAAATAGGTAGAGCCTTTCGGCGTATTACGAGCGACTTTGTAGAAGAAAATACCATATAGGAATGCGACCGCACCGGTACACATCAGTGCATAGCGCCATCCGTCTTCGCCACCAAACATCAAGGCCAAGGTAGGTAGCAGCATCGCCGCCGCTGCCGAGCCGAAGTTACCCCAGCCACCATAAACGCCTTCGGCAACACCCACCGATTTGGCAGGAAACCATTCACTCACCAGACGAATACCGATAACAAAACCCGCCCCCGTAAAGCCCATCAGGAACCGGAATAAGGCTAACTGTTCATAGGTCTCAGACAGTGCAAAAGCGGTACACATCACCCCTGATACCATCAACAAGCCACTGTAGATAATCCGAGGACCAAATTTATCAACCAGCATGCCGATAAGAATACGTGCAGGAATCGTCATAGCGACATTGAGAATCATCAACGCCTTAACCTGCTGACTACTCAGGTCAAAGGCCTCTTTCATAAAGGCCAGCAGAGGGGCATGGTTAAACCAGACCACGAAGGTAATAAAGAACGCGACCCAAGCCACGTGCAGGGTGCGAATTTTTTTATCCGCAAAGTTCAGAAGGTTGAGACTCTCACCAGACATTGGTTTTCTCCATTTATTTAATAATCGATGAGTCTCAATAAACAATTTAAATGCCAACAATTATTTTTTCATACATTTCAACAAGATACCCATTTCTAGCTATCTACAAATACCTCTATCGAGCTATCACAAGCTCACTTTGGTGCACTAAAGAACTAACCACAGCCCCAAAACAGCGCAGCCGACCCCCGGACGATGAGCGTCTGGGCGTCGGCACGACTCATTTGAGTCCACAAACCGTCAGTAAATTACTTACCCACATCAATCAATTCGACCGTACCATCGGGCAACACCTCGGCAATCTGCCCTTTTGGCTCATCCAAGAAGAAGATAATCAGACCTGCCACAACCGTACAACTGATCGCTATGACCGTGAAGAATGTTATGGCATCGGTGAGTGAGTAGATCAACAGGAAGCTGGCCGCTCCAACATTGCCATAAGCACCGGTTAATCCCGCTATCTGGCCGGTCAAGCGGCGTTTTATGGTTGGCACCACTCCAAAGGTAGCACCGGCTCCTGCCTGCACAAAGAAGGAGCAGAAAATAACAACAACCATTGTCAACGCAATACTCCACTCAGCGTTAATCAGACTCATACCCGCATAGCCGACAGCCGAGCCAATGACCGTAATAAGGAGTGATGCCTTACGCCCCACCTTATCGCTGATATAACCCCCTCCAGGACGAGCAACCAGATTCATAGCCATAAAGCTGGAGGCCATCGCTGCCGCAACGGCAATCGAGACCTCAAAAGTATCAATAAAGTAGAGTGGCAACATTGAGACCACCGCCACTTCTGAACCGAAAGTCACCATATAAGCCAGGTTTAATAACGCAACCTGCTTGAACTTATAACGATGCAGTTCAGGAATCTCTGTGCGCAGATTTTCACGATTTACGCGATAAATCTGTACCACCTGGTAGAGATACCAAACCCCTAGCCCCAGCCAGATCATCTGGGCAACACTCTCAGACAGCAGTCCAACGCCAGCAGGAGACAACCTCCAGGTTATAACGCCCATTGCCACAAACATCGGCGCACACATAATCAGGTAAAGGTAAAAGTCCCCCTTACTCGTAACTTCCATAGGGCCCAGTTTCTTGGGTGAAAAATAGGTCGACCCTTTTGGCGTGTTGCGAATAGCCATATAAAAGAACACGGCATAGATAATAGAGACTACACCTGCAGAACCCGCCGCTGATCGCCAGCCATCCTCGCCACCGAAGAAGGCAGCCAGCGCCGGTAGAATAAAGCCTGCAGCCGCCGCACCAAAATTACCCCAGCCACCATAAATGCCTTGAGCTGTACCCGCCTGTTTGGCAGGAAACCACTCGGTAATCAAACGAATACCAATGACAAACCC
>JBFKTM010000012.1:0-16028 GCA_041636295.1 Oleiphilaceae bacterium | reverse complement strand
GATTGAAGCACTGGTTAAAACCATCCAGACCGACACCAACGAGGCCGTTATCTCGATGGAACATACCACTGCGGAAGTTGTTCGCGGTGCTCGCCTGGCACAGGATGCAGGTGTTGCACTGGAAGAGATCGAAAACGTTTCGATGAACCTTGCCGATCTGATCCAGAACATCTCCAATGCAGCGAGACAGCAGTCTTCGTCTGCAGGTCACATCTCCAACACGATGAATGTTATCCAAGAGATTACCTCGCAGACCTCTGCTGGTACTAACGCAACGGCGAAGTCGATCGGTAACCTCGCTGAAATGGCAAATCAACTTAGAAGCTCAGTGGCAGGCTTTAAACTACCTGAAGAGGGCGAGTCAGAGACCGTGGCCTAACCTCGTTGTTAAGGTATAGAACCTGTTGTGAATATGATGGCTGACTATAACGACAAGGCCCAATTTACTCCTTGGGCCTTGCAAGCACTACCGGAAATGGATGATGACCAGTTCCGCAAGTGGCAGGAGTTGCTTGAGAGCCGCACAGGCATGAGTTTGCCGGTAAGTCGTAAGATTTTTCTGCAAACGAGTCTGGGGACTCGAATGCGCGAAATTGGTTGTAGTGACTATCAAGAGTACTTCGAAAAGGTTGTCAAAGGACCTGGCGGAATTATAGAGTGGACGACATTAGTCGATCGGTTAACAGTGCAGGAAACACGATTCTATCGAGATTCAGATGCCTGCACGCTGGTCAAAGATTACATACTAACTCGCCCAATCGACCAGCTTAAAAAGTCCTCTTTAGAAGTATGGAGCGTTGGCTGCTCAACAGGTGAAGAGCCCTATACCTTGGCCATGTTGCTTAGCGAAGGAATGAGTATTCTGGGGTTAAAACGCTATTACGGTGTCACCGGCACTGATATTAGCACGCCGGCCCTGGAAAAAGCGCGAACCGGTGTCTATACCGAACGCAAGTTAGTCACAGTGGACGATGCGTTAAGGGAAAAGTATTTCGACAAACATGAAAATGGCCGTTACGAAGTTATTCCGGCTATAAAAGATCGCGTTTGTTTTGCCCGGGTTAATATTTTAGAACTCGGCAATGCACCCATGCATGGAATGAATATTATCTTCTGCCAAAACGTCTTGATTTATTTCCGTCGCTGGCGACGAAAAGAGATTTTAAGTCGACTGGTAGAAAGATTGGTACCAGGTGGATTACTGGTACTTGGACAAGGCGAGATCGTCGATTGGGAACATCCAGATTTGGAACGCGTCCCAAGCGACAAAGCCCTTGCCTTCATTCGACGCCCAGAAAAGAATTAGAAAGACTGGAGAAGTTATGGGTAATAGCCATGACTATGTAGCACTCGACTGGGTTCGAGGCGAAATAGATGAAACACTGAATCAGGCACGACAAGCACTAGAAGCCTATGTCGAGAATACTGAGGATACTTCACGCATGCGGTTTTGCCTGAACTATATCCATCAGGTTCACGGCACACTGCAGATGGTTGAGTTCTTTGGTGCGGCATTACTGGCCGAGGAGATGGAAAAACTCGCCCAGGCTCTACTTAACCAGACGGTTCCAAATCTTCAGGATGCGGTAGAAGTTTTAATGCAGGCGGTGCTGCAACTACCTAGCTATCTTGAACACTTACATGCTGGCCGTAAAGATCTGCCGCTAGTACTGCTGCCAATCCTGAACGACCTCAGAGCGTCTAGAGGCGAACCCTTACTATCGGATACCTCACTATTTACTCCAGATATTTCTGCGGCAAAGATAACGCCACCACCGGGAGCCGCACAACGCCTACAAGATGAGAAAATCATTGCGAACCTTCGCAAGCTGCGTCAGATGTTTCAATTCGCGCTAGCTGGCGCAATTCGAGGCAATGAGGTCAAGGCAAATATGGCCTATATGACCAAAGTACTTCTACGCCTTGAAAAGCTCTGTCAGAATACAGCTCTGGGACAACTATGGTCGGTAGCTATCGGCTTTCTCGATGTACTTGACCATAATGCACTAGAGCTCACCTCTGCCACTAAAACCCTGCTGCGGGATTTGGATCATCAGATCAAGCGGCTCATAGACGAAAGTGTCGACATTCTACTTCAGCCCATTCCTGAAGACCTGCTCAAACACCTACTCTACTATATTGCCAAGTCGGACACTCAAACCGACAAAATTAAAACAGTAAGAGAGCAATACCATCTAGATCAGTCACTACCACGAGATGAGCAGGTAGACGAAGAAAGACAGCGCATGCAAGGCCCTGATAAAGCGGCTATTGAGTCCGTTGTTACCGCACTGAACGAAGAGCTGGCCCGTATTAAAGATCAACTCGACCTGTTTGTACGAGGTGAATTTAGAGACAATAGTGATCTCGAAGAGTTACTTCCTGGTCTAAAACAGGTTGCCAACACCATGGCGGTATTGGGGCTTGGCATTCCCAGAAAAGTCATTCTGGATCAAATCGAAGTCATTGAGGAGCTGGTTGAGCAGCGCGGTGAAGCAGAAGACAACACCCTGATGGATATTGCCGGTGCGCTACTCTATGTCGAAGCAACCCTGACGGGAATGACTGAGGAACATGCGCCCGCGATAACTAAAGGCTCATCTGACATTCCTGCTGAACAGTTGGGCAGTGCCAGCGATGCGGTATTACGTGAGGCCAGGAATGGCCTGGAGCAGGCAAAAACCTGTATTGTGAATTTTATTGCATCACAGTGGGATCATGGAGAAATAGAGGGTGTGCCCGCTATTCTTGATAGCCTGCGTGGTGGCTTACAGATTATTCCACTGACTAAAGCCGCTGACTTGATTAACGCCTGTAGCCAGTACGTTCAACAGGCTCTGTTAGCGAACCGATCCGTACCAGACTGGAAGCAGTTGGATACGTTAGCCGACGCAATCACCAGCATTGAATACTACATTGAGCGATTGACTGAGGGCGCACAGGACAACGAACTCATCCTGCAAGTAGCCGAAGAGAGTGTTACGGAACTAGGTTTCCCTCCCGGCAAAACTCCAACCTTTAGTCAACCGGCAGAAACCGCCCACGTATCAGAGGCACCAATCACCACAGAGTCTGCGCCAGAACCCGAGAGCGCAAACAAAATTGCTGATGCAGAACTGATTGATGATGAGATCATAGAGATATTTGTTGAAGAAGCGGAAGAAGTTCTCGAAACTATATCTGAGTTCTACCCCAAATATCGCAAAGATACCGAGCAAAAAAATGCGCTAATCGAGCTTAGACGAGCCTTCCATACACTTAAAGGCAGCGGCCGCCTAGTCGGCGCAGTGATCCTAGGAGAGCTTGCTTGGTCGATAGAGAATATGCTGAACCGTATTCTCGATAAGACGATCCAGCCTTCAGATCAAATGTTTGAGCTGCTTGATGATGTTATTAAGCAGCTGCCTCAACTCGTTAACGAGTTCAAAGACAATCAGGCTTCTGGTGATGTTAGCAACTTGATGGATAGAGCCAATACACTGGCCTGTGTACCAAAACGCGAGGCACCAACCACAGAAGATACCGTCGCTTCAGAGGCAGAAGAAGAGACAGTCACAATAGACGTAGAAGCAGAAGCAGAAGCAGAAGCAGAAGCAGAAGCAGAAGCAAGCATACCTGCGATGGGTGCCATGTCTACTGCCGATGTAGACGAAGATGACTTAATCGATGATGAAATCATCGAAATATTTATAGAAGAAGCAGAAGAAGTACTCGAGACCATCGCTGCGTTTTTACCTACCTATCTTAGCCAACATGATAGCAGTGAAGCCCTTACCGAATTAAGGCGTGCATTCCACACCCTCAAGGGAAGTGGTCGCATGGTTGGCGCAACGATCGTGGGTGAGCTGGCCTGGTCAGTAGAAAACATGATGAACCGCATTATTGATGGTTCAATACTGATGAATCAGGATATTGCTGACGTATTGCAACAAGTCACGTCACTACTGCCTGATCTGGTAGAAGACTTTAAGAGTCGACGGACTCCCAGTCATGATGTTTCAGGCATCATGCAACAAGCAGAGCTGCTTGCACAGGGAGAACTTGTTTCGGCTCTGCCCGGCAAAGAGGGCGAGGCAGCGTTGGTTGAGGCCGAGGAAGAGAACGATATCGGTGTTGACCCTATTCTGCTTGATATTTTCCGCAGCGAAACAGATACCCATCTGGATACGATCAACGAATTTGTTGATCGGGCTGAATCGGAAGGTGAGCTGGCCTTCACCGATGCTATTTCACGCGCACTTCACACCCTTAAAGGGAGTGCCAATACAGCTAGCATTGAACCTATTGCCAGCATCATCGTACCGGTTGAAAAGTTTGTTAAAGAGGCCAGAGCACGAAATATTCTGGCCAACCCGGCGATCACAGAGATGTTGCGTCAAGCCTCCGGCTATGTGCGCCAGGGAATAGAGCAGCTCTATAATGACCCGCAACATCATATCGAAGGTACCGATGAGTTTCTTTCTCACCTTAATGAACTCAGTGAACTGACATTTGCTGAGGTGAGTGATATTGAGCAAGTTCAGAGTGTTACCACTGATCCGCAGTTGATCAATATATTCCTGACAGAGGGTATTGATATTCTGCTCGACGCCGAGTCCATTTTAGGCAGCTGGCGCAACAACCCGGTTCCCGGTGAAGAACTTGAAAAGCTAGTTGGGGAGTTAAAAACCCTGAGCCAGGGGGCTCAAGTTGCCGGTCTTGAAGATATTTCTGAATTTGCGGATTTGTTAGAGAACGCTTATGAGGGAATCGAATCAGGCGACGTAGTGGTCGACGAAGGTTTCCTTACAACCATTGCGCAAGGGCACGAAGTACTACTTGGCCTTATGGATCAGGTGGCTGCAGGCTTGGCAACTCAACCTGATAATCAGCTTATTGCTAAACTGCAAGAGCTCATCAGTCAAATTGAAGAGACCAAAGCCGCTAACCTGGTAGCTAAAGCTGAAGCTGAACTCGAAGCCAAAGCATCTGAAGAACTGGCACAAGCAGAGCAAGATGCACTACAAGAGCTAGACAAAGAACTTGATACAGACATCCCGACCCTCGCCGCGTTTGAACCGGAAGAAGAGATACCGACACTGGCCACGGAAGAAGATCTGCAGGCCGATGACATTGAACCTCCAGGAGCCTCTATCGAGCCCTTGCTTGACCCTGAACTGGTTGAGATCTTTCTCGAAGAAGCCAACGACATTGTTAACAATACTGGCGAGCTGTTACAGCAGTGGTCCCAAGACAGTGATAATCACGAGCAACTGGTCGAATTGCAGCGTGAATTGCATACCCTGAAAGGGGGCGCGCGATTAGCCGATATTAAAGCAATCGGTGACCTCTCCCACGAGCTTGAAACACTATTTGAGGGGCTGACAGAGCAACGCTTTGAGGTTGAACCACAACTTATTACCCTGCTGTTCCGTAGCCACGACCGACTGGCTTCAATGGTCGATGATGTAGCATCTGGCAACAGCTGTCTTGCAGCCAATGACTTAATGCAAGATATTCAGGAGTATATTACCAGCGCACCGGTTAAATCAGCGATTGATACCACGCTCGAAAGCGAGACTCCGCAGGAATCCGAATCGTTACTGGACGAGCCGGTTTTAGAGCAGGAGTTTGTTAAGGAAGAGGCTGCTGAAGCACCTGGTGCAGCCCCCATTGATCTTGACCCTGAGTTGGTCGAGATTTTCCTTGAAGAAGCCAACGATATAATTGATAACTCAGGCAATCTGATCCATCAGTGGCAGGAAAATCCTGATCAACATCAACTGGTGAATGAACTTCAGCGAGAACTGCACACCCTGAAAGGGGGCGCACGCATGGCCGAGGTTGCTGCCATTGGCGACCTAGCCCATGAACTGGAAAGCCTATTTGAACGAATTGTTGATGGCCAGATAGCTGCGAACCCTCATATCGTAGAGATTTCACTGCAGACTCATGACCGCCTGGCGTCCATGGTTGACGACATTGCAGAGGGTCGAAGCTGTCAAGCCGCACCGGACTTAATCGAAAAAATTACCGCATTATTACGTGGTGAAGTTCCCACCGAAGTAACCACTGACGAAACAGAGTTGCCGGAAACTATAGCGCCAGAAGAGATCCCGGAAGAGACCTTAGAAGACACGCTATCAGAAGCTACGCTTACCTTAGAAGATGAAACCACGTCGGACGAAGTCGACGATATCGACTTTGAAACACTGCCAACATTGGAATTAGATGAGGATCTTGATGAACTATCCTCATTGGAAGATGTTATATCCGATGAAGAGCTTCTAAGCTCGGATAATGAAGAGGATATTGAAGAACTTGATTTATCAGAGTTCACTGAAATTGATCTTGAGTCACTAGAAATCACCGGCGTCGAACTGCCCTCTGAAGACGAGGAAGAGGTCACCTCAGAAGCAGCCGAAGCCGAAGCCGAAGCCGAAGCCGAAGCCGAAGCCGAAGCCGAAGCCGAAGCCGAAGCCGAAGCCTATACAGTTGAAGAGACTCCTGACGACCTGTCAAGTACAGCAGCGCTTTTACCTGACTCACTAGACCCAGAACTGGTCGAAATATTCCTCGAAGAAGCCCATGAAATTGTCGACAAGACCGGCGAGTTGTTGCAGTCGTGGCTTGATGACATCAATGACAGTAGCAATGTAAAAGAACTTCAACGTGAGCTGCATACCCTGAAAGGGGGTGCCCGAATGGCCGAAATTGCGCCGCTCGGCGACTTGGTCCATGAGCTTGAAACACTTTTCGAAGGCATTGTTGATAATCGCATAACCGTTGACAGTTCCATTTCTGACCTGATGCTGGCTTGCCACGATAAGCTGGCCTCAATGGTTGACCTGATCGGCAATGGTGAAGCCATTTACCCGGCTGATGACCTTATCGCAGCCGTTATGGCACTCATCGGTGGTGAAACTGCGCCAGCAGAGTCTGTTATGGGCGTTGAATCCTATACCGATGAAGCGCAACCTGTAGAAGAGCTTGAGCTGGTAGAGTCCTCCCATGAAGAAATCACTGCCGATGCAACCATTGAGCAAGAGATCGAAGCAGAGATTGAAGATGACCTAATGGCCATGTTCCTCGACGAGGCCCGAGATATTCATGAGGCAATCATCGACAGTCTGGACCATTGGCGTGAAGACCCCGCTAGCTTAGAGGGTGTTATCGAATTGCAGCGAGAGTTGCACACCTTAAAAGGCGGCGCAAGACTGGCCGACATTGATAGCATTGGAAATTTGGCAGACGCGCTTGATTTAAAACTCGAAGCAGTACTGCAGAATAGCATACCTGGCAGCGATCAACTGGTGCAGCTAACTGCTCGCTGTGCTGACCGATTATTGGCGATGCTTACTGAGCTTGAAACGACCGGTAAGGCATCCACGGCTGACGATCTTATTGCCGAGATCCAACAGGTTGTTGCCGCACCAGTAGCCGAGCACGAAGAAGCCTTGGAGCCATCCGATGAATCAGAGGCGGATGCCGAAATTCTGGAGATTTTCATTGATGAAGCCAATGAAATTCTGGAGCTACTGGAAACACAGCTGGCTGACTGGTCTACCGATCCGTCAAATAAGGATTTCAATCGGGAAATACAGCGATTATTGCATACACTGAAAGGCGGTGCGCGCCTGGCCAACCTTACGGAGCTAGGAAATGTCAGCCATGATCTTGAGAATACGCTGATAGAAGCAATCAATGAGCATCGCGACCTAGATGATGGATTGACAGCCACGATTCTTAAATACCAAGACAGGCTGGTCTCCCTGGTCACCGAGGTCAATCATCGGTTTCTCGCCCTCACCTCAGCACCGACTCAAGAGGCGCGTGGGGAGTCTGATGCTATTGAACCCGTCGCTGATCAGATCACACCGGCCGTCGAACCAAGTGTAACCGCTGAAGCGGAGACAGCCGAAGTCACGCAGCCAGGCATAAGCCCCGTTGTAAAAGCCGCTGAAGTTAAAACCACCGACGATGCAGTCACTGAGCAAGATCGAGTAACCGCAAAGGCTAAAACACCGGCTGAGCAAGCGAAGCAAGCCGCCAAAGCGAGACCTGCCGCTCAAGAAACGGTCAGAGTATCAGCAGCCTTGATTGATGATCTGGTCAACCTGGCTGGTGAGACGAGTATTACCCGGGGTCGACTAGAGCAACAAATAAGTGACTTTAGTTTCAACCTGGATGAGATGGTAGCCACCATAGAGCGTCTGCGCGAGCAGCTTCGACGCATGGATATGGAAACCGAGGCACAGGTACTGTTCCGTACTGAGAAAGAGGGTCTGGGGCCTGATTACGCAGACTTTGACCCGCTGGAGATGGATCGTTACTCCTCTATCCAGCAGCTGTCACGGGCACTGACTGAAAGTACCTCCGACTTGATGGATCTGCGCGAAACCCTGGCAGATAAAACCCGTGATGCTGAAACGTTACTGTTGCAACAGTCACGTATCAATACCGAGCTGCAAGAGGGTCTGATGAAGACCCGAATGATTCCATTCTCCTCCATGGTTCCACGGTTGAGACGGATCGTGCGCCAAATCAGTGGCGAACTAGGTAAAAAAGCAGAATTTGACGTCCATAATGCCGAAGGTGAAATGGACCGAACCGTACTGGAAAGAATGATTGCGCCACTGGAGCATATGCTTCGAAATGCACTCGACCACGGTATCGAATCCATTGAGAAGCGTAAGGCTGCTGGAAAACCGGAAGCCGGTCACATTGAGCTATCACTCAACCGAGAAGGTGGTGATATTGTGCTTCGCATGAAGGACGATGGTGGTGGCATAAGCATTCAGGCTATTCGAAACAAAGCGATATCACAGGGTCTGCTTAAAGAGGATGCCCATCTCTCTGATCACGATATACTGCAATTTATTATGCAGGCCGGATTTAGTACCGCACAGCAGGTTACTCAAATTTCCGGGCGTGGTGTCGGCATGGACGTTGTCGCCAGTGAGATTAAGCAACTTGGCGGTAATATCAGTATCGACTCAAAAGAGGGCTTCGGCACCACCTTTACCGTGAGGCTGCCTTTCACGGTCTCTGTAAACCGCGCCCTGATGGTTAATACTGGCGAAGACTTTTATGCAATACCGCTCAATACCATTGAAGGTATTGTGCGTGTTAGTCCTTATGAACTGGAAGAGTACTACAAACCCGATTCGCCCTTGTATGAGTATGCGGGCCAGCAGTACCGACTCCAGTATCTAGGCAACGTACTGCATAGTGATCACAAGCCAAAGCTGCAAGGCCAACCGCTTCCGTTACCGGTTATTCTGGTGCGCGGAACCGACCAGCCAATGGCACTGCAAGTCGATAGCTTAATGGGTAGCCGGGAAATTGTTGTTAAGAGCCTTGGCCCTCAATTTAGTGGCGTTAGCGGGGTTTCTGGTGCGACTATTCTGGGTGATGGTAGTGTCGTTGTCATTCTCGACTTGCCTGCACTGATTCGTGCCGATATCGAAGCGGCCGAAATCGCTGGCGCAGAAGAGATTGAAGTTGTTGCACCTATCGAACAACGGCCGACTCTGGTCATGGTGGTCGATGATTCGGTCACCGTAAGAAAAGTAACAACCCGCCTGCTTGAGCGTAACGGTATGGATGTTATTACCGCGAAAGATGGTGTGGATGCCATTGCACAGCTGCAGGATCACAAACCGGATATCATGTTGCTCGATATCGAGATGCCTAGAATGGATGGTTTTGAAGTTGCCAGCCTGGTACGTCACGATGAGAATCTCAAAGATGTCCCAATTTGTATGATTACCTCTCGAACCGGTCAGAAACACCGTGAACGAGCGATGTCTATTGGGGTTAACGAGTATCTGGGCAAACCGTTCCAGGAGAAAGAGCTGCTCACGACCATTGAGAAGCTTACAGAACGCTCATGACCGGAACTGTACTCACCAGGACTGCACTTCCCAGGATTGGCATTCTCTCTGATAGTCCTCTGCAACGACATGTTTTACAACACGCAATTTCAAGCTATGAGCTTGAAATTGCGATCAGTTGTGACCCTGATCGTTTTGAAAATGCGCAACAGACTGAATTGGAAAATATTGCGTGCTGGATACTCGAACTAGAGAATGAAGATGACCTGCCGGACTTAATCGACAAACTGATGGACTCCACCGACGCCAGTATTCTTTTTGGCCTAGGCAAGGCTCCTGAAAGGCATAGCGATGAGTATCCCCGCTGGGAACGGCGGCTCTTTTCCAAACTCCGAGACGAAATCGGCGAGCTTGAGCTACTGGATTCGGAAGCCGCGTTGGATGAGCTAGATCACCAGACACCACAAAACAGGGGGCCATTACCACTACCCAGCATTCTTTCCAGGGCTCCCCTAAAAGATACGGTTGAACGGGTATGGATTTTGGCTGCATCGCTGGGAGGGCCCGCAGCAGTTAAAGACTTTCTCGATCAGCTGCCGGCAGGACTCCCGGTTTCGTTTATTTATGCACAGCATATTGATGCCAATTTTTCATCGGTTCTATCCAAAGTGCTGGCGAGACACTCCAGCTTTCAGCTGAAACAGGCCCAAGAAGGCGATCAATTGGCAAACGGTCAGGTATTGATGGTTCCGGTTGAACGCGAAATGATTCTTGATGACGAGGGTAAAATCCGTTTTAAAGAGACCGCATGGCCAGGCCCCTATGGCCCCTCTATTGATCAGGTCATGTTAAACGTAGCCAATCACTATGGGGCCAAGTGTAACGTAATGGTATTTAGCGGCATGGGGAACGACGGCGCCATTGCCGCGCCACTGCTCAAAGCCTATGGCTGTAACATATGGGTTCAGAGTTCCGATAGTTGTGCCAACAGCTCTATGCCTGATTCGGTAGAGGCAACCGGTTGTACCTCTTTCGTGGGTAGCCCGGTTCAGCTGGCAGCCCACCTGATCAAGACCATCGAACAGGAAACAATACTGTCGGGCAGTCACAATCAGGGCCGTACCAGCCACTTATAATACGAATTCAAGAGGTGAAAAAGTGGAAGAATCCTTAAGTATCATCGCCAGTCTTTATCTGCCCGTTGTTGGAAAAAACCTGGTTCTACCCAACGTCTCTGTGGCAGAGATTGTCGACTACCAAACACCTGAACCAGTGACAGGTGCGCCTGAATGGTATCTTGGAACGATTCAGTGGCGTGGGGTCAACCTCCCTATCATTTCTTACGACTTGCTTAATCAGGGTTTGCTACCCAGCACCCCTAACAACACCCGGTTAGCCGTTATAAACACCATTGGTTCAGAGCACACCAAACTACCCTTCTTTGCTATTGTCACCCAGGGTATTCCGAGCCAGGTTAAAGTAGATCAAGAGAGCATTAAGGAAATTGAGACAGATGACAGCCAGGGGCCGGCAGATTTGATGAAGGTTAGTATCATGGGGGATGATGCAACCATTCCCAATATTGAATACATTGAGCAGATGATTATTAGCAACCGCTAAAAACATTCCCGCACGGCGATATCAAGTGTCCAGACAGTGGTAGGCAAGCCAGTTGGTTGCATCTGCACCAACCGGCCCGACCATACAGCTTATAGCGTATGTTTGTCCTTTAACTGTCGGCTGACTTTTTTCATTCGTTTCTTCATCCGCACCAATCCAAAAACAACGAATGCCACCGCAAAAGGGACAAATAACCCGGTCAACAGTGAGCTATTGCTGATAAAGCCCATCGACTTGGCCATTTCTGCCAGATATTTAAAGAGTCCTACCAGATAGTAACTGATCGCCGCGACCGACAAGCCTTCAACCGCCTGCTGCATCCGTAATTGCAGTTTACTACGGCGATCCATAGACTGGAGCAGGTGCTGGTTTTGCGCTTCAATCGTTAAATCGACGCGAGTCCGCAACAGCTCGCTGGCCCGGTCAATTCGGCCTGAGAGGTCGTCCAGATCTTCTCTGACGGTTTCACAGGTTCTATATGCCGGTGTTAAACGACGACTCAAAAACTCATTCAACGTCTGTAAACCACAAACCTCCTGCTCATGGAGTTCATCGAGACGACTCATTGCCAGTCGATAGTAGGCTTCAGTGGCAGAAAAACGGTAGTTGGTATCGGAAATAATCTGTTCAATTCGGGCTGACAGCGTGGTTAACTCACCCAATAACCGGCGCTCGTCTTCCAGACTTTCAATATCGGTTATTTGTTGAATGACGGTAGCCAGTCGCTGATCCATCTCTCGCACATCCGGCGCAATTTTGCGCGCCAGAGGGAATGACAGCAACGCGACCATACGGTAGGTTTCCAGCTCAAGGATACGCCTCACCAGACGACCGGTTTGACAAGGATTCAACCCCTCATTGAAGACCAGAAAGCGCCCCATATTATCGCTATGGATACGGTAAGCAGTCCAGATCTGCGCCTGGCGATCATTGGCGTAGCAGCTCAGCAGGCGGTGGCCCTCAAAGTGCCCTCGCATGGAGTCAACCGAAGGGCGCTCTTCCGGCATGTTTTCCACTTCAACATGCAAACCACTGATCACCTTTCCGCTCAATTCACCAAGCCACTCGTCAGGCAGTAGCGACAGGGCCGTGCGTTGGAATGGCTCGGATGCTAACTTGTGAATAAAGGTATAGGTAGAGAATTCCGTATGACGCTCCCAGCGGAACTCGAAGCCTCCAAAATCCTGGTAATAACAGGTAGCATCGGGAGCGGGCGGGTTAACACTGTATCGCGCGCACAGCGCTCCAATATGTTGCAGCTCTTGTAACCGATTACTACCCGGCTGTTGGTCAGCCCCTGCATGCAATACCGCCAGTTGGGAAATACGAGCCGGTGTATCTACTACCGGAAAAGGTCGGGTATGCAGCTCGTTAAACAACTCGTCCCTTTGGCCATGAAAGTCCAAAAGCATTGATGAAATTTTAGGAGCCTGATCCGTCATAATTCTTCACCGTTAACCAGAAGGCCGCACACTCTATCATATTTTTTAATAACACCACAGTTTCTATGGTTTACCGAGCTATCATCGTGATCTATGGCCGTTATTGTCTGACAAACGCCACTCACAACCCCCTTAACTGCAACATAAGAGTTGGAATGGAGTAATCTAGCCAAGATTAATGTTATAATATAACATTATGATTTCTTGCAGAACGAGATGTCTGCGCAGGCCATTAACTCATCAACACATGTCAATCCTATGACCGAACACACCCCAGCAATTGCCCCCATCCCCTCTGCTTATTCGCCTCACAATCATCAACACTGTGTAACTTCCGCACTACAGCGGGCAAGCAAGATCTGTAAGACTCAAGGGGTACGATTGACCGCCACCCGTGAAAGAGTATTGGAACTGGTCTGGCAGTCACACCGGGCGCTGGGGGCCTACGACTTGATGGCCGAACTAGCCAAAGACGGACGCAACTCAGCCCCTCCCACGGTATACCGGGCACTGGAATTTTTACAAAAAATGGGGCTGGTTCACCGTATTGCATCACTCAATGCGTTTATCGGCTGTCCCCATCCGGGAGAACAGCACTCGGGCTGTTTTTTGATCTGCCAACAGTGCCAGCGTGTACAGGAAATGAAAGGCCACAATATTCAGCGGTTAATCGAACAAGAGAGCAACGCATCCGGCTTCTCCATGACCAGTTCAATTATTGAAGTCGCTGGGCTCTGCCCGAACTGTCAGACACCGAGCGACGATAAGCAGGGGCAGGAGCAGGAGCAAAAAGAGCGATGACATTACTGATAGAAGCCCAGCACCTCAGTGTGTTCTACAATGGTCAGGCTGCCATAAGCGATGTCTCTTTCAGTATCGACAAAGGTGAAATAGTGACACTGATCGGCCCGAATGGTGCCGGCAAAACAACACTGGTACGGGCCATCCTGGGCCTCACTAATATCACATCCGGGCAGCTCACGCAGAAGCCCTCACTCAGTATTGGCTATATGCCACAAAAGCTGCAGATTGACTCGACCCTTCCGGTTACCGTTCGTCGCTTTCTGGCATTGGCTAGCCGTCGCCACAAAGACGTTGACGAAGCGCTTGCGCTGGTGGGTATTGCACACCTTGCCAAGCACCCTATCCAGGGAATCTCTGGGGGTGAACTGCAACGGGTTTTATTAGCCAGGGCCATTCTAAGAAAGCCGGAACTATTGGTGCTCGATGAACCGGCTCAAGGGGTCGATATTACCGGTCAAACCGAACTCTACGCACTGATCCGACAAATACGTGACCAACTGCATTGCGGGGTGTTGATGATCTCCCACGACCTGCATCTGGTGATGGCGGCCACCGACAAGGTCATTTGTCTAAACCAGCACGTATGCTGCTCCGGTCACCCGGAGACAGTCTCCAACGACCCCGCCTACCAGGAGTTGTTTGGCCGTTCCGGTGCCGCCCAGATCGCCGTCTATCACCACCATCACAATCACGAACACACAATCCATGGTGATGTAGTCCAGTGCCAGCACGACCACCAGCCAGCCCCCACCGATAAGCCTGCATAGACGAGAGAGATATGGCCGAATTCATGATTTACGCACTGCTCGGCGGACTGGGTGTCGCCGCTATCTCGGGCCCATTAGGCTGTTTTGTGGTATGGCGGCGGATGGCCTATTTTGGCGATACACTGGCCCACTCAGCATTAATGGGGATTGCACTGGGTTTATTGCTGGATATCAATATGAATATTGCCATCGCCACGGTGTGTATTTTCATTGCGATAGCGCTGGTAATGCTGCTTAAACAGCGGCAGTTAGCATCGGATACCCTATTAGGCATTCTGGCCCACTCCAGCCTCTCTATAGGGCTGGTAGCCGTGAGCTTTATCGATGACGTGAGAATTGATCTAACCGGCTATTTATTTGGCGATTTGCTGGCTATCTCATCAACTGACTTGGCTTGGATCTACGGTGGAGCCCTATTGGTTGGCACGTTATTGGCCCTATTGTGGCGTCCACTACTGATGATGACCATTCATGAGGAGTTAGCTAAAGTAGAAGGCTTACCCGTCGACTGGCTACGGCTGATACTTATGCTGCTATTTTCTATCGTGATAGCCGTCGCCATGAAAATCGTAGGTGTACTGCTGATCACCGCCATGTTGATCATCCCTGCCGCCACTGCACGGAGGCTCAGCCACACCCCTGAAGCAATGGCCGTGAACGCCAGCATCATCGGTATGTTGTCGGTCGTCGCTGGCCTGATCCTCTCCTACCTGGCGGATACACCGGCAGGGCCCTCAGTAGTCGTCAGTGCCTTCGTCCTGTTTCTTGCCATCTATATTGTTCGCCCGCAACAGACCTAACGGTCTAGCGGGCTCACTGACTAAGTCGCTTAAAATCTGCACAATTTTATTTCTCCCTGCTATGCTTTTATCTGAGCGGAAAGCAATTGCAAGGAACATTATTAATGGAACAAGCCTACTCACAGGACTCGGATGCACTATCAAGACTTGGTTATTTAGCTCCCCGTTTTTTAATTTTAATTGTCGGTGTGGTGCTCTCTGTCGCCTGCTATTTTTATCTATCCGAGCAGGACTACGCCAAAGCCTTTAATCAAATTAAAAATCAGAACAAGCAAAGAGCATTGGCAATTGCAGCCAACGCTAATGATCGCTTAGTGGTATTAAAGTCCCTCAGAACCCATATTCAAAACCAAGAGACAACCTCAGCGTCGGACTTCCAGCGGCTGACCGCCGTTTTTCTGGATCACTACCCTGACATCCGCGCGATAGAGTGGGCTCCCCGGATACCGGATGCACTGCGTCAAGACTTCGAAACATCAATGCAACAGGCAGGACACAATGGCTATCGCATTATGCAGTATGAATCTGCCAATAACACGGTGCCCAGTGAGCCCAAACCTCACTACCTGCCAATACAGTACGTTATGCCGGTGTCGGAGCAAGCTGCCGCTATGGGCCTCGACATTGCCAGTGTTGCACATTGGGAAGACCTACTGCTGAAATCACAGAGTCTGAATGCCCCGGTCGCCAGCGCCGTGACGACCATTAAACAAGGTGATGAAACCCAGACCCGTGTTCGCATCTTCTTCCCGGTATTCGATGATGAAAACTTCATTAAAG
>JBFKTM010000011.1:0-16123 GCA_041636295.1 Oleiphilaceae bacterium | reverse complement strand
GTTACCAAAAGTAGGCGCTTTAGGCGAAACCCGATTTACACTAAAACTAGTCGTTTCTTAATGGGCACTAACTAGTTTACATCCAGAAACGTTTTTTCGTTATACCGAAGGATCCACAAGTCGTTGAAATTAATGGATCCTGTGATCAAGTCACAGGATGACGACCGAGAATTTATCGTGTTTCTGGATAAGAACTAACTAGCCAACTAGCCCTTAGTTGTTGGCGTGCAGCTCTTCGTTCAGTTCAATGGCCGTCTTGTTGGTTTTGCATTCAACCTGGCCATTAACCGAGTTTCGACGGAATAGCAGGTCGGATTTACCCGCCAGTTCACGTGCCTTAACCGTTTCAACGGCATTGTTCTGGTCGTCCAGCATCATCACTTTGGTGCCTGCTGTGATATAAAGACCTGCTTCAACCGTGCAGCGATCGCCCAGCGGAATACCAATGCCTGCATTGGCGCCCAACAAGCTGTTTTTCCCTACTGAAATAATGATGTTACCACCGCCTGAGAGTGTTCCCATGGTTGAGCAACCACCACCCAGATCAGAGCCTTCGCCGATCATAACGCCGGCAGATATGCGGCCTTCAACCATCGAGGTGCCTTCGGTGCCGGCATTAAAGTTCACAAAGCCTTCGTGCATAATGGTGGTACCCTCACCAATATAAGCACCAAGACGAACCCGGGAGGTGTCGGCAATACGAACACCGGCAGGTACCACATAGTCAGTCATTTGCGGGAATTTATCGACTGACTTCACTTCAAGCAGGTCACCACGCAGGCGCGCTTCCAGCTGCTTGTCTGCCAATTCGTTCAGGTCTACGGCACCGCGATTGGTCCACGCAACATTGGGGAGCAGTCCGAACATGCCGTTAAGGTTAATGCCGTGTGGTTTAACCAGGCGGTGAGATAGCAGGTGAAGTTTTAAATAGACTTCTGGTGTTGTTGATGACTGTGTATCTTCTTCAAGAATAGTAATGACGACAGGCTGATTGGTAGACTTTGCAGCATTTGCAATGGCAGCCTGTTCATCGGCTCCGGCGTTTTGCAGGGCAGAGGCAAGTGCGCCCAGACTTTCAGGAGTGGTTTCAATTGCCTGGTTGCCACCGCTGTAATCCAAAGTGTCTTTGGCAGCCGATATGAGGGCTTCTGAAGGTTGATAGACCGGTTTTGCGTAAAATACTTCCAACCATTCATTGTTCAGGTTTTTTGTACCCACACCTATCGCAAACGCTAAACTCATCTCTTTATCCTGTTTCTATCGGTTAAGTGTAAAATTTCTCTATATTCTTTATATTCTTTATATTTTAGCTATTTGAATACGGCTTCATATTCGTCAGCTTTAAAGCCAAGCAGTGGTTTTCCATTATGAACCAGCAGCGGGCGTTTAATGATGGAGGGGTTGTCCATCATCACCTGTAGTGCCAGGGAGTCATCCATCTCCGACTTTTGTTGGTCGGTGAGCTGGCGCCAGGTTGTACCTCTTCGATTGACTACTGCTTCCCATCCCAGCTCGGCTAACCAGCCTTTAAAGAGGGATTCATCGGTACCCTCTTTTTTGTAGTCATGAAAGGTGTATTCAATATTTTCAGCTTCAAGCCACTTTCTGGCCTTTTTTATGGTATCGCAGTTTTTGATACCGTACATAATAGTCACTGTTACTGTCCTTATAAACCTTTTTGGCTTATGGATAGAGGGTTTATAAATAGTGTTAATCTGTTCTATTGATCCAGCGATTTAACAAAATCCCGGATGCGCTCGGCCGCTTCAATGCATTCATTTAGAGGCGCGACCAGTGCGATTCTGATTCGTTTTTTTCCCGGATTCACTCCATCGATGGTTCGCGAAAGGTATTGCCCTGGCAGCACGGTTACCTGTTTTTGCTCAAAAAGTTTCTGTGCAAACAGGTCGTCGGCTAAGGGTGTTTCAGGCCATAGGTAAAAGCTGGCATCGGTTTGCTCCACCTTCATGACCTCCTGCAAAATTGGTAGGACGGCCGCAAACTTTTCGCGATAGAATGAACGGTTTTCCTGAACATGGGTTTCATCATTCCAGGCGTCGATACTGACCAGTTGGTGCTGAACTGGCATGGCGCAACCATGATAGGTACGATACTTGAGAAACTGCTCCATGATCGCTGCATCGCCAGCCACAAAACCTGAACGTAATCCTGGTAAATTGGAGCGTTTTGAGAGGCTATGAAATACCACGCACCGACGATAATCGTCACGGCCCATCTCGGCGCAAGCCTGTAGCAGCCCTATTGGGGGCTTTGACTCATCGCAGTAAATTTCGGAGTAGCACTCGTCTGAGGCGACAATAAAGTCATGCTCGTCCGCCAGGTGAATTAATTTTTGTAGGGTCTCCGATGAGATGACCGCTCCAGTCGGATTGCCGGGGCTACACAAAAATAACAGCTGGCAGCGCTGCCAGATCTCCACTGGTACAGCATCAAAATCGGGCATGTAACCATTTTCTTCGAGACAAGGGAGAAAGTGAGGTTCAGCACCTGCCAGAAACGCAGCCCCTTCATAAATTTGGTAAAACGGGTTGGGGCTGACTACTAGGGGCGCTGCTTCATTGCTTTCTGCCGGTGTACGGTCTATTACGGCTTGTGTTAATGAGAATATCGCTTCTCTTGTGCCATTGACCGGTAAAATGTGTGCGTCGGCAGACAGCGACTCGGGCTTGAGTTTGAAGCGTCGTGTTAGCCAATTTTGAATGCTTTCGCGTAACTCAGGCAACCCTTTGGTTGAGGGATACACCGATAGTTTGTCGAGTTGTTGCGTGAGTGCTTCAAGCACGAATGCCGGAGACTCATGCTTGGGCTCTCCAATTGATAGGGCAATGGGCGAGTAATCAGAGGATGGGGTAACGGCGCTCTTAAGCTGATTGAGCTTTTCAAACGGGTATGGTTGTAGCTTGTTTAAATCTGGATTCATCCTAAGTCGCTCTTCCTGTCGTTATTATCTACGTTGTATTTAATCGTTTTAGTTGTTAATTCGAGCATATTGCAAGGGCTCGATTGCTCTCTGTTATTGTTAAAGCAGCGCCATAATTGCAGGTCATTAAAGTATTGTTGTTAATACATTGTTGTTAATACATTGTTGTTAATACGTTATTGACGGTTATGACTTAGCTCGCGTGCACATGTTCATCCAGTTGCTCACAAATGGCAGCTTGTAATTTCTCGCATAGTTTAGGATCGCTGATCGGATGTCCGAGATGATCCGTAATGAAGAAAACGTCTTCTACGCGCTCGCCTAACGTGGCGATTTTGGCATTGACTAGTGCAACATTGTGGGCGACTAGAATACTACCAACTCTGGCCAAAAGGCCTGGACGGTCGGGAGTAATGACTTCCATGATGGTGCGCTGATTGATCATGTCATTGCTGAAGGTGACTTCCGTGGGAAATGAAAAGTGCTTCAGCTGGCGCGGTGTACGGCGCTGAATGATTTCCGGGTAATCGTCCGCGTCATCGAGCTCATCTTTCAGTCGATGGATTGCCTGTTCTTTTCGCTCCGGGTTGCCTGCCAGCGAGCGATTGTTTTCGTCCAGCACTACAAACATGCTAAGGCTGCAACGGCCCTTTCCTGAGCTTATACGTGCGCTTACGATGTTAAGATTGAGTTGTTCCAGTACTGCGGTAGTCGCGGCAAACAGTCCTTTGCCGTCTCGCAGATAGACCATGATCTGGGTGTAGCCTTCCCCCTGGTCACTTTCCACGTCTTTAATCAGGATTAACGGCTCTTTGCTTTTGCCGTGTTGAATAATCGAGGCTGTCTGCCATGCAATTTCGAGAGTAGAGTCTTGTAGGAAGTAATCCTCTTCGAGGGTGTTCCATACCTTTTCGATTTGCTTAATGCTAAACCCTTGGTCTTGCAAAATATCTTGAGCTTCTGCCTGGGTAGCCAGGATCCACTGATTCCTATCGACCGGCTTCTCAATACCTCGTCTTAGAGCTCGCTTGGCTTCCAGATAAAGCTGTCTCAAGAGTGAAGCTCGCCAGGTGTTCCAGAGGCTTGGATTAGTGGCGTCGATGTCTGCAACGGTTAACACGTAGAGATAATCCATATGGATCTGGCTGGGAATTTCCATCGCAAAACTATGGATAATATCCGGGTCCTGAATGTCTTTTTTCTGAGCAGTCATAGACATCAACAGGTGATTCTCAATGAGCCAGCAGACAAGCTGTGTATCACGTTGACTCAGATGGTGTCTTTGGCAGAAACTTTCGGCGTCTTTAGAACCCAGCTCCGAGTGGTCACCACCGCGCCCTTTGGCGATATCGTGATACAAGCCAGCAATATAAAGTAATTCGAGTTTGGGGAGGCGGTGTATCAGGCGTGACGCCAGAGGGTATTTGGCTCGGGAAGAGGGTTCTCTTAACCTTACCATATTACCAATCACACGAATGGTGTGGGCATCAACGGTGTAAGTGTGAAACAGGTCGTGCTGCATCTGACCGATAATGCGGCCAAACTCAGGAAGATAGCGGCCGAGCACATTGTATCGTTTCATGCAGGAGAGGGTTTTATGAAGCTCGTGAGGGGTTCGAATTAACTCCATAAACAGTGTGGTGATGGCCAGATCTTTACGAAAGGATTTGTCGATAAGATGCCGGTGGGCACGTAGCGCACGAATGGTGGTGGCTCGAATCCCCTTTACCTGAGGGTTTTGCGCCATTAGCAAGAATATTTCCATAATGGCGTAGGGGGCGTAGGCAAAAATCTGATTGTTGATCGCTTCTATGTATCGATTTCTGATTTGAAAGCGTTTGTTGAGTGGGAAGACTTCCACTTCCTCTTTTTTTCGAAGAATGGCCTCATCAAAGTGCTGCAGGATTACATCGGTCAGCTCTGCCAAGCCGATTACCACGCGATAGTAACGCTGCATCATGCGCTCTACGCCAAGCTTCTCATCGGTATCTTTGAACCCTAGCATATCGGCTAGTTTTCGTTGATGATCAAACAGTAATCGATTTTCGTTGCGACCGGCTATCATCTGCAGCCCATAACGCATTTTCCATAGGAAGCGTTCGCCGTCTACCAGCATTTTGTACTCTTCCGGCGTTAGAAACTCATACCGGGTCAATTCAGAGGTACAGCTGAGGCCAAAATGACGCTTGGTGATCCAGCCGATCGTCTGTATGTCTCGCAGAGTGCCGGGAGAGGATTTGAGGTTGGGCTCTAAGTTATATTCGGTGTCGCCATATTTCTCATGACGCAGTCGCTGCTCCTCTCTTTTTGCCAGGAAATAGGCCCGGTCTGAACAGACTTCGTCGGAGTAGGCGCGAACGCTTAGCAGTTCTCGTAATACGTCATTACCAGCAATGGTTCGCGTCTCAAGAAGATTGGTTGCAATCGTAATATCATCTGCAGCCGCTGCAATACACTCATCAATGGTTCTGACGCTATGGCCAATATCGAGTCGCAAGTCCCATAGCAACGTAACGAACTGGCTGATCGATTCAGCATACTCAGGGGTAATCTCTTCCTTGACTAAAATAAGTATGTCAATGTCAGAGTAAGGGTGCAGCTCACCCCTGCCATAGCCACCTACGGCAATCAGGCTGATGTCATCTTTTCCCTTCCAGTTGAAATGCTCCCACAGCAGCTTAAGAATCAAATCGACAAACCAGGCTCGGGCTTCAACAAGCTGTTTGACGTTCCTGTCGTGCAGAAAAATTTCGTCTAATAATGCTGACGCTTTTTTCAATGCATTGCGCGCGGCAATCGACGGTGAGGGAGCTTGATCGATCGTCGACTTAAGGTGCTCAGGTGCAAGCGCTTCGTTGTTTCTGAGTGCCTCAATAATTGGGCTGCTGTCGATCATTTTGCGGGGTGGCTCCGTTAATCAAGGCACGGTTAATATAAGCTTTGGGTATTGTTACCCGTTGATCAGGCGTAATCTCTGTGAATACAGGCTTACGCTATGCAAATACAGGGCGCTCTTCTTCTCGCAAGGTCAGAATCTCAAAACCATCGGCTGTCACCAGTACTGTGTGTTCCCACTGGGCGGATAGTTTACGGTCCTTGGTGACAACGGTCCATTCATCAGGTAGCAGTTTGCAGTGACGCTTTCCCTGGTTGATCATCGGCTCAATGGTGAACGTCATGCCTTCTTTAAGCTCCATACCGGTTCCCTTGGTGCCGTAATGCATCACTTGTGGCTCTTCATGGAAGACTTTTCCGATACCATGGCCACAGTATTCTCGTACCACCGAGTAGTAGTTAGATTCGGCATGTTGCTGGATAATATGGCCAATGTCTCCAAGACGGGTGCCGGGGCGCACCAACTCAATCCCTTTGTACATGCATTCCTGGGTTATTTTAACCAGGCGTTCTGCTGCGCTGCTGGGTTTACCGATAAAAAACATCTTGCTGGTATCGCCGTGATAACCGTCTTTGATAACGGTGATATCGATATTAATAATATCGCCATTTTTCAGGACTTTTTTGTCACTTGGAATGCCATGGCAAATAACCTGATTGACTGATGTGCAGATTGATTTTGGGAACCCCCGGTAGTTAAGAGGGGCGGGGGTGGCATTTTGTTTTTCAGTGATATATTTGTGACAGATTGTATTTAACTCTTCGGTTGAGACACCTGCAGTAACATGAGGAGCGATCATTTCAAGCACTTCGGCGGCCAGACGACCGGCAACGCGCATTTTTTCGATTTCTTCAGGGGTCTTGATAGTTACTTTCATTTCTGTCTCGATACTGTGGCTGGCTAAAAGGCTACTAATTTGGGGGGTAGGCTTTCAGCACGTGCTGGTTAAAACGGACTATTTTAGTCTTTAAACAGGGTATTTTACCCTGTTGTGTACGATATGAGAAATGGTCTCATTTATTACGTCAATGTTGAATTATTTCTTTAGTTCGGCGGGGGAATATGATATAAAGCGCCCGCTCAATTCAATAACTGTGAGGCCTGCTTTTTTGGGGCTGCCGATTAGTCTATTGTTTGAGCAAAATTCGCACATATGCCGACACGTTGTTCTGGGTGCTCATAGTGACTAGTAAGCAAGTTGCTCATTAGAAGAGAAGCTGCGCTAGTACTTTGGAGAGTTGAATGATGGGGCATGTGGAGGTCTAACCCAAATCTTAAGGAAATATACAATGGCATCAGTTTCTATGCGTGACCTGCTAAAAGCAGGTGTACACTTTGGTCACCAAACTCGTTACTGGAACCCGAAAATGGGTAAGTACATCTTTGGTGCTCGCAACAAAATTCATATTATCAACCTTGAGCATACTGTTCCTGCATTTAACAAGTCACTAAATGTTGTTAAAAACCTGGCAGAGAACAAAAACAAGGTTCTGCTTGTTGGTACTAAGCGTGCAGCAAGCAAGATCGTAAAAGAAGAGGCGATCCGTGCGGGAATGCCTTATGTAAACCACCGTTGGTTGGGTGGTATGCTGACAAACTACAAGACTATTCGTCAGTCTATCCGTCGCTACCGTGACCTGGAAACACAGAGCCAGGACGGTACTTTTGAGAAAATCACCAAGAAAGAAGCACTTATGCTGACCCGTGAGATGGAGAAGCTTGAGCGTAGTATTGGTGGTATCAAGGAAATGGGTGGCTTACCTGACGCATTGTTCGTAATTGATGTTGATCACGAGCGTATCGCTATCAAAGAAGCTAACAAGCTGGGTATTCCGGTTATTGGTATTGTTGATACTAACAGCGATCCAGATGGCGTTGATTACGTTATTCCAGGTAATGATGATGCTATCCGCGCTATTCAAGTATATGCAAAAGCTGTTGCTGATGCCTGTATTGAAGGTGCGTCTACCGGTGGTAGTGCTGACGAGTTCGTAGAAGTAAGTGAAGATGCGGGCGAGCAGCAAGCTGCTGAGTAATCTGCTCACATTGTCAGGCAATAACCTAAAATACTGATAAATATGACTATTGGTAGTTGTAGCCTGAAAATCTGGTCAGATCAGAAATGAGATAATACGAAAAGGGGGGTGAAGCCCCTTTTTCCATAGATAGAACCGAATTAATTTGACAACCCTTCAAGGGTTAAAGATCAAGAGGAATTAACATGGCTGCTATTTCTGCCTCTTTGGTGAAAGAGCTTCGTGAGCGCACTGGTTTGGGTATGTTGGAGTGTAAAAAAGCACTCAGAGAAGCCGATGGCGATATTGAAAATGCAATTGAAGAGCTGCGCAAAAGCAGCGGTATGAAAGCTGCTAAAAAAGCAGGTCGTACAGCGGCTGACGGTGTGGTAAAAACTAAAGTTGCTGAAGATGGTTCTTTCGGTGTGTTGGTTGAAGTTAACAGTGAAACTGACTTCGCAGCACGTGACGAGGGCTTCCTTGCATTTGTTGATGCTGTTGCAGATAAGGCTTTCGAAACTCGTGAAACTGACGTAGCTAAACTGATGGACGGTGAGCTGGAGAGTGCTCGTGAGGCGTTGGTTCAGAAAATCGGTGAGAACATCGGTGTTCGTCGTGTCGTTAATACCGCGAATACAGTTGTTGGTCAGTATGTTCACGGTACTAACCGTATTGCTGTTTTGATTGGCTTGAGCGGTGGTGATACTGAGCTTGCTAAGGATATCGCAATGCACACTGCAGCGGTAAATCCTCAGTACATCAAGCAGTCAGATGTTCCTGCTGAAGAGATTGAAAAAGAGAAAGCTATCTTCACTGCTCAGGCTGAGCAGAGTGGAAAGCCTGCTGAAATTATCGAGAAGATGATCGGTGGACGAATTAACAAGTTCCTGGCTGAAATTAGCCTGGTAGACCAGCCTTTCGTTAAGGACCCTGATGTGAAAGTAGGTGCTCTTGCTAAGAAAGCGGGTGCTGAAATCGAATTCATGGTTCGTTTCGAAGTAGGTGAAGGTATCGAGAAGGAAGAAGTAGACTTTGCTACTGAAGTTGCACAACAAGCAGCTGCTGCCAAGCAAAAGTAACTATCTGCCTGACATGCAATCAGTTGATCTGGTTGCATGTGTAGTTTAAATCACCGCATCTCGGCCTGTAATGGTCGTATGCGGTTGATTTATATAAGGGGGAGTGGAAAAATTCGCTTTTCTCTTATGTCATCGCAAAAGACTATTATCATAGTCTTGACTATTAAGTGTTTGAAAATCAGTTGCTGGTTTTTAATTCCCGATCATTGAATTTTAATGACGTCCAATTGTTGATTTTAAAAGAGAGTTAACATATGCCTGCACCGACAAAAACCCAACCTAGATATAAACGAGTCCTGCTCAAGCTGAGTGGTGAGGCGTTGATGGGGGATGAGGATTTTGGAATAGACCCAAAAGTTTTGGATAGAATGGCCCTGGAAATTGGACAGTTGATTGGGATTGGTGTTCAAGTTGGTTTGGTGATTGGTGGTGGCAACCTTTTTCGTGGGGCCGCGCTGCAGCAAGCGGGAATGGATCGTGTAACCGGTGACCACATGGGTATGTTGGCAACGGTTATGAATGCGTTGGCTATGCGTGATGCGTTGGAACGCTCAAATATCTCAACTCGGGTAATGTCAGCGATTCCAATGAGTGGCGTTGTAGAGCATTATGATCGTAGACGGGCAATACGTGACCTTAAAGATGGTGATGTGGTTATTTTTAGTGCAGGAACGGGTAATCCGTTTTTCACCACCGATTCAGCGGCCTGTCTTCGAGGCATTGAGATAGAGGCAGATGTTGTTTTAAAGGCAACCAAGGTCGACGGTGTGTATAATGCAGACCCAATGAAAGACTCGACAGCGGTGAAATTTGATCGTTTGACCTACGATGAGGTACTTGACCGCAAATTGGGTGTGATGGATTTAACCGCAATTTGCTTGTGTCGCGATCATGATATGCCTGTTCGAGTATTTAACATGAATAAAGTGGGTGCCTTAGCTAATATTGTTGTTGGTGAAAATGAAGGCACTGTAATTGAGGAAGCGGCTCGAGATTAAATCGGGCGCAAACGAAACGTATGATGTAGTGCTACAGAATTGTCGTAAGATGATGGGTAGTACTACGAATGTGGATTGAAAGTAGGGGATTGATCGTGCTGAACGAAATAAAAAGTGAAACCGAACAGCGTATGAAAAAAAGCCTGGAAGCCCTTCATACGGCTTTTAATAAGATTAGAACAGGTAGAGCGCATCCAAGCATTCTGGATAGCGTGATGGTCTCTTATTATGGCAGTGACACACCGTTAAAGCAGGTGGCCAACGTATCGGTTGAAGATGGACGTACTTTGGCTGTCAGTGCGTGGGAACGAAATATCATACCAGCTATTGAAAAAGCCATTATGGCTGCGGATCTCGGTTTGAATCCTTCTAGTTCGGGCGATGTGATTCGGGTACCGATGCCTGCGCTGACCGAAGAGACACGCAAGGATATGGTTAAACTGGCGCGTCATGAAGCGGAAAGCGGTCGGGTATCTATTCGTAATGCGCGTAGAGAAGCGCTGTCTGATGCAAAAGATCTGTTAAAAGAGAAGGAAATTACCGAAGATGAAGATCGTCGTTTTTCCGATGAAATACAAAAACTGACTGACAAATACGTCGCGGAAGTTGAAAAAATGCTTCAGGCGAAAGAAGCTGATTTGATGGAAGTTTAATTGCAGTTCGTTACATACATGTAGCATCGTTTTATACTCGCCTATGGAATAGGCCGTATAGGTATTAAGGCCGAATGTTCATTCGGCTTTTTTTTGAAGAGATGGATATGACCGAAAAGGTAACCGCTGAAATACCAATGACGGCCGCAGACAGGCCGCGCCATGTAGCCATTATTATGGATGGCAATAACCGTTGGGCTAAAGAGAAAAAGTTACTGGGTGTTGCCGGTCATAAAGCGGGCGTGGATGCGGTTAGAGCTGTCGTAGAGACCTGTGTTCGCGAAGGTGTTGAAACATTAACATTGTTCGCTTTCAGTAGTGAAAACTGGCGCCGACCAGCCGAAGAGGTTTCGGCACTCATGAAGCTGTTTCTGTTGGCGTTGCAACGTGAAGTTAAAAAACTTCATAAAAATAATATACGCCTGAGAATTATTGGTGATAGAAGCAAATTTAGCCCTATTCTTCAGGAGTATATGCAAAAAGCTGAGGAGCTTACCGCCAATAATACGCGCTTAAATCTGGTGATAGCGGCCAATTACGGGGGCCACTGGGATATTACACAAGCGACGCAAAAGGTGGCTCAGTTGGTGGAGCAGGGAGCATTGAAGGCTTCAGATGTAGATGATGACTTGATACAGAGTCATCTTAGCCTGGGCGACTTGCCAATGCCTGACTTGTGTATAAGAACCGCCGGTGAACAGCGTATAAGCAACTTTATGCTGTGGCAATTTGCCTATACCGAGTTGTACTTTGCCGATGTGTACTGGCCCGATTTTCAACATGAGGAAATGCGAAAGGCCCTGGCTGCTTATTCGATGCGTCAGCGACGATTTGGACAAACCGATGACCAGATCAAGCAGGCTGACAAGCAGTAACCTGAGAATACATTCGCCCTAATGATAATTTCTACTAACAAAGTGATGTTGAATCGTGCTTAAACAACGGATTATAACCGCATTAATTCTCGCCCCAATTGCCATTGGCGGCATATTCTTCTTACCTGCCACACAATTTTCTTGGTTTATCGGTTTTATTATTGTGGTGGGAGCCTGGGAGTGGGCAAATCTTGCAGGTTTTACAAAGCAGGTTGAGCGAATTGGATATGGAGCGGTCGTTGCAGGTTTGCTCTATCTATCAAGTGGGTACGATATAAAATATGTATTGAGTATCAGTGTTGTAGGTTGGGGCGGTGCGCTCTATCTGATTACTCAGTACCCTGATAAAGTCCCTTTGTGGGAATCCCGAATTAGACGACTGCTGGTGGGGCTTTTCGTATTGATTCCCGCATGGAACGGGTTGGTTTATATTCGTACTTCGCAGTTGGTCGAGCATCAGGATGTCAGCAGCCTATGGTTGATTCTCTATATCATGTTTATTGTGTGGGGGGCCGATGTAGGAGCCTATTTTGCTGGTCGAACATGGGGTAATAAAAAACTGGCTCCGAATGTATCACCCGGAAAGTCGTGGGCAGGCGTCTATGGCGGTTTGGCAACCGTAACACTCTTCTCGTTGATTGCTGCTTATTTGCTAGAAATGTCAGTGGGCAGAGCTCTGCTACTGGTCATTTTTACCCTGATTACCGGGGCCGTCTCTGTAGCAGGCGACCTTTTCGAAAGTATGCTCAAACGACACCGTGGAATTAAGGATAGCAGCCAATTATTGCCGGGGCATGGTGGTGTGTTGGATAGAATAGATAGCCTAACGGCGGCCATACCTGTTTTTACGTTTTTGCTCATTCTCGCGGGCTGGCTTAGGTAGTATCAGGAGATAGTTGTATACCATGAAGCATATTACCGTTCTTGGCGCGACCGGCTCAATCGGCTTGAGCACGCTGGATGTTATATCTCGTCATCCTGCTAAATTTTCGGTGTTCGCACTAACCGCCAATAGCAACGTCGAAGAGATGGTCCGTCAGTGCCATGCGTTTAATCCCCGATATGCGGTGATGGGCGATGAGCGGGCAGCTGAAACCCTTAGAGCCCAGCTTATGGAACTGGCCCACGATACAGAAGTGCTCGCTGGTGAAGCGGGGCTGGCATTTGTATCCGGACATCAGGATGTGGACTATGTGATGGCTGCAATTGTGGGGGCAGCAGGTCTTAAACCAACGCTGGCCGCTGTCAATGCGGGTAAGCGAATTTTATTGGCTAACAAGGAAGCGTTGGTCATGTCGGGCAACTTATTTATGGATGCTGCTCGGGAGGCGGGTGCTGAAGTGCTACCCATAGATAGTGAGCATAATGCCATTTTCCAATGTATGCCCGCTGACTATAGAAGTGGGATGGCTGCCAAGAGTGTTCGCAGAATACTGCTGACGGCCTCTGGTGGGCCTTTTCGAAACACACCGCTGTCTGAGTTGGCGCATGTTACGCCAGAGCAGGCCTGTAATCATCCTAACTGGTCAATGGGGCGTAAAATCTCAGTCGACTCCGCTACGATGATGAATAAAGGGTTGGAACTGATTGAAGCCTGTTGGTTGTTCAATACGGCACCTGAACATATTGAGGTGCATGTTCATCCTGAAAGTATTATTCACTCCATGGTCGAATATAGTGATGGTTCTATACTATCGCAGATGGGGAGTCCTGATATGAGAACGCCTATTGCTTACGGACTTGGATGGCCAGAGCGGATAGAGTCAGGAGCCTCTTCTCTTGACCTGTTTAAGCTGGGTCAGCTTAATTTTGAGCGACCAGACAATGTGAGATTTCCTTGCTTAAGATTGGCCGCCGAGGCCTTTCGGGCTGGTGGCACGGCATGTGCGATAATGAATGCAGCCAATGAGGTTGCGGTTGAGGCATTTCTTGATCGTAACATTGGCTTTAGAGATATACCTACTCTGATAGAGCGTGTCATGGCGCAAGTATCAGCTCGTGAAGCAACGGACCTGGATCGCATTTTTGAAGATGATCTGAAAGCCCGTGTTTCTGCCAAAGCACTGATTGATCAAGGGGTATAAGTACTATGGAGCTGCTGCAAACCGTTTTATCGTTGATTGTAACCTTAGGTATTCTGGTCACCATCCATGAGTTTGGCCACTTTTGGGTCGCTCGGCGTTGCGGTGTTAAGGTGCTTCGGTTTTCAGTCGGTTTCGGTAACCCGGTTTTTAGCTGGTATGACCGCCATGGAACCGAATTTGCGATCGCTGCTATCCCACTGGGTGGCTACGTCAAGATGCTGGATGAGCGTGAAGGGGAGGTTCCCCCTGATCAGCTTCACCTAACGTTTAACCGTCAGTCGGTCTATAAGCGAATTGCGATTGCGGCTGCCGGTCCTGTCGCCAATTTCCTCTTTGCTATCTTTGCCTATTGGCTGATGTTTGTGATGGGGTTTACCGTTATCGCGCCAATTATTGGTGAGGTTGATCAAGAGTCAGTTGCGGCGCAGGCTGGCCTAAAGCCACAGCAAGAAATCGTCGCAATCGATAATCAACCTACACGAAGTTGGCAAGAGGTGAACCTGAATCTGTTGAATCGATTGGGCGATACCGGAAATATAACCATTTCTCTCAAAGACGTCGGCGATGATGCGGCAACCTCTGCCGACATGAATGTGAGTGAGTGGTTGTCTGGAAGGGAGATGCCAGATCCGGTAAGCGCTTTGGGTATCCACCCTTACCGACCTTTGATTCTGCCTGTTATTGGTGTGGTTGCGGAAGGTGGTGCTGCTGACAGTGCAGGTATTAAACAAGGGGATAAAATTGTTTCCGTTAATGGGAATGATATTGAAGACTGGATGGCCTTTGTGGAAACCGTGCGAAACTCGGTTGATAAATCGCTGGTGGTCGAAGTGCTGCGTAATGATCGCATCGCAGTGATTGATTTGACGCCGCAAGCCAAAGAGCTCTCTGATAGCCGGGTGGTAGGATATATCGGTGCCGGTGTTCAGCCGCCTGACTGGCCTCCAGAGATGGTTCGAGAGATCCATTATGGCCCTATTGATGCGCTTGGTGCGGCCATGAGCAAGACCTGGGCGGACACGGCAATGACTCTGGGTGCCATTAAGAAGATGCTGGAAGGTATTATTTCAGTAAAAAATCTGAGTGGCCCCATTACCATTGCACGAATTGCCAGCTCGACAATCCAGTCCGGTCTGGAATCGTTTTTGAGCTTTTTGGCACTGCTGAGTGTTAGTCTCGGTGTCTTGAATCTATTGCCAATACCGGTATTGGAGGGTGGGCATTTACTGGAGTATTTTGTGGAGCTGGTGAGGGGAAAGCCTCTTTCAGAGAAACATCAGTTATTAGGATTAAAAATAGGTATAACGTTGATAGTTATGTTAATGTTAGTCGCCTTTTACAATGACCTGGCGCGCCTCTAGCCGTTAATATTGGCGTTCGATATTTGGCTTGATGCAACAGGTTGTTACGTGTTTTGTGCATAGTGTAATCGCATTAGATATACGAATCATAAATTATAAGTTTTCCCTCGCTAGAGGTTTGGTTGGTAAATATTTTTTCATGATCAATTTCAACAAGTGTCTTCCTAATTTATTTCTACTATTTATCTCTTTGTTTATGGGCTCTCTTTTTTCCAGTGCTCATGCCGATCAGTTTGTGATCACAGATATTCGTGTCGAGGGCTTACAGCGGATATCTGCGGGGACGGTATTTAGTGCGTTTCCTGTGAATGTCGGTGATGAAGTTGACTCTGTGAGGTTGGTTGAAGCTTCTAAAAATCTGTTTAAGAGCGGTTTGTTTACCGATATTCAGTTGGGGCGTGAAGATAACGATCTGGTTATTACCGTGGTTGAACGCCCCTCTATTAGCAAAATTGAGATTGAGGGTAACAAGGATATTGCAACCGAAGACCTGATGGACGGTCTTAAATCCGCAGGCATGTATGAAGGGCAGGTTTTCCAGCGAGTAACTATGGAGCGGCTGGAGTTGGAGATACTACGATCCTATGTCGCCCAGGGCCGATACAATGCGTCGGTTGAAGCAGAAGTTGAAGAGCAGCCCCGAAATCGGGTAGCGCTTAAACTGAATATCAATGAAGGTGATGTAGCGTCGATACAGCATATTAATATTGTTGGAAATAAGGCGTTTTCTGATGATGAACTACAGGACCTCATGGAGCTCAAAACGCCAGGCTTCTGGTCGTTTTTCACTAGTGATGACAAATATGCCAAAGAAAAACTAAGTGGTGATTTGGAACGGGTGCGCTCCTACTATCTTGACCGCGGCTATATCAAGTTCAATATCGAGTCGACTCAGGTTTCGATCTCTCCCAATAAAGAAGATGTTTTTATAACCATCAATATAACCGAAGGCCCTCTTTACACAATTAGTGATATTCAGCTTAAAGGTGAATTGATTGTTGAGGAAGAGGAGATCCGTAAACTAGTACTGGTTCGTGAAGGTGACACCTTTTCACGCCGTCTACTAACGACAACGTCGGATATTATCTCCAAACGCTTAGGGCGAGAAGGTTATACCTTTGCCAATGTGAATGCGATTCCAGAGCCCCATGAAGACCACACAGCAACGGTTACGTTTTTTGTTGATCCCGGACGTCGCACATTTGTAAGAAGGATTAACTT
>JBFKTM010000010.1:0-16330 GCA_041636295.1 Oleiphilaceae bacterium | reverse complement strand
GGATCATATACTGCGTCGTCTCAACCAGACACTGGGCAAAAAGTTTGAAGCGGTCTCCAGAAACACCCTGGACCGATTGAGTCACTACCACTGGCCGGGGAATATCAGAGAGCTGCAAAATGTGCTCGAACGCGCAGCGATTGTCGGGCAGCCCCCCATTCTGGAAGTCACCACCCTGCCCGATCACACTCAACCGTCCGCTGTCATTTCCACAACATCTATGACAACGCTGGCTGAGGCAGAGCGACAACATATTGCCCATACGCTGGATTCCGTCAACTGGGTTATCGCCGGAAAACAAGGCGCGGCCGACATTCTTGACCTTCCCCCCAGCACGCTGCGTTCCAAAATGAAAAAGCTCAATATCCAGCGAACCCGGTAACCGGGCCGTTACCACACGAACTATCGCCATAGTGGTGAAAGTTCGTGGCGAAAGTTCGTGACGACAGTTAGCGATACGACGATAACCTCTCAGGTGTGCAAGCCAAATCGCCCGCACCGAGTGATTTTATGACAAGATCGCGCTGGCATGAAAGCTGCTGAAGACAATAGCCATTAACCCTTAATACGCTATTACACTGTGGCCCGCTTATGACTACTCAAAGTATCAACCAACAAGACGTCACACTCCCTCTGGCGTCCACCATCGACTCGTTCGCTGACAACCCTCCATCAGACGCCGTAAAACAGCCCTTTGATCCGAAAGTGATTCCCGGTAATCCGGCTATCTGGGTGGGTATCTTTTCAGAGCTAACGGAGTTTGCGATTTTCTTTGTTATCTATTTTATCGCCCGCGCCCACTACCCGGAGCAATTTATTGAAGGGCCGTTACAGCTGCATACGTTAGCCGGCACCATCAATACCCTGGTGTTGATCAGCAGTAGCTATTTTGCGGTGAAGGGGATCTTCGCACTGCGTAACAACCGCCCGGAAGCAGCTATGCGCTGGCTGTGGATGACCGTTGCGGCCGGCATGATCTACCTGATTGTGAAATATTGGGAGTACCAGTGGAACCTGGATAGAGGCATTGCAACGAACACCAATAATTTCTTCGCGGTCTACTACTACACCACCTTCAACCATATGTTACATGTGGGCTGGGGCAGTGGCGGTATTATCTGGGCCATCTTCCAGATCAAGTCTGGTGCCTATACTGCCGACAACCACGCGGGCCTGATTGCCGCCGCCTGCTATTGGCATATGATCGATCTGGCCTGGATTCTAATCTTCCCACTGCTCTATGTGCTGCGCTAACGCTAACAAGACAGACTCACTATGCAGGAGCCATTATGCCTACACTAATCAAAGCCACATCCACTGGACGCCATCTCGACATACTCTGGCTGTTGATGATTGCCATGACACTGTTGAATGCCTTCATTGCCGAGCGAGCAGAACCCAGTCTACTCATTACTCTTATCATCTGCGTCATGATCACCATTAAAGCCCGACTGGTCATCGACCACTTTATGGAGTTGAAGGAGGCCTCGCCCTACATCTACCACCTGATGAACGCCTATTTCTATATATTCCCGCTAATTGCCATTCTGGTCTGGTTATTCCCGGAAACGCTGGCCGACCTGACTCGGCTGACACCATAGGTAACCCTGTTAGTTTACAGCCACACTTTGTATAGCTAGTTCTTATCCTGAAACACGATAAATTCTCGTCGCCATCCTGTGACGTGATCACAGGATCCATTAATTTCAACGACTTGTGGATCCTTCGGTATGACAAAAAAACGTTTCTGGATGTAAACTCGCTAGTGCCCATCGTCGCCTTGCATGAAAGGAGGAACGACTGGAATCAAGGTTTTTTACTGCATACAAGGCTACCGCTCAAGGAATAATTGTGCATTGAGTCAAGTCACCTTTTGAACGCCTTAGCGCCCACTTTCACATCGTTCACTGGCACGCTTAACAGTTGATCGTCTTGCCCACCATGTTACACTTAAGCGTCATACGAATACGGGTCTTTTTCTACAGCGAAGGACATAGTAACCACGTTGAAAACTGCATCTCAATCAACCTCGATTCACCCTCTGCTTGGAGCATCTCAATTTTGAAGCGTCTAATACAGGTGATTGCTTGACGATTCGAGTGCAACGCTTTGTCGTTGCTATGTTGGTGTATACCCTGGGAGTGGTCACTATTGCCGTTGCGAGTTATTGGCTGGAAAAGCAACGCTACATGGCCGACATAGATGCCCGTCTGCTCGCGGCGGCCAGCAATATCCCTGAGATTCTGCCTGCCGATTTTCACGACATAGCACATACCCCTGGTGCAATCTCCGAGGCCCAAGACCAGTACAATCTGGAGCTGATGTCCCGACACGCCCGCAGTGGTGATCTGACCTATCTCTACAGTTATGTGATGCATGAGGGAATGATTTACTTTACCTCGTGCAACTACACTGAAGCCGACATCGCGAATAATCGGGTAGTCACTTATTGGACCTCCTACCCGGAGGGTTCACCGGAGTATTTTGATGCGATGACAGCCACCGAACCGGTTTATGTCACCGCAGGTGATCGTTGGGGGCTGTTCCGAACCATTCTAATTCCGATGAAATCGCCAGGTGGACAGCCCTATGTGGCGGCCGCCGACATGGATATCACGGTGATTCAACAATCGCTACTGCGAAGCGTACTGTCCATCATCGGCGTCAGTCTGCTACTCCTGTTACTGGCAACCCCTTTGGTGCTGGCCTACCGTCACACCTATTCTGAAATGAATGGCGAATTACGGAAGCTGAACCAACAACTACAGGCTAAACTGGATCAGGCCAAGATCCTGGAGAGCGAACTAATCGATGCCACCCAGAAAGCCAATGCCGCAAACACCACCAAAAGCCAGTTTCTGGCTAATATGAGCCATGAGCTGCGAACCCCGATTAACGGTGTCATGGGCATGAATGAGTTGCTACTGGATACTAACCTCTCCATTGAGCAACGCGAGTATGCAATCCAAGGCAACCAAAGTGCCAGAGTGCTTCTAGATACTGTCAATCAAATTCTCGATCTGTCGACTATCGAAGCGGGCGGCCTGGTTCCCAGGATTGAACCGCTGGCCGCCGCCCGTTTTTTTGATGAAATTGCCCAGATGTTTGCCTCTCAAATTGCCGAAAAGAAGTTGGATCTGGTGATGCGGCTGGATACCTCCATACCGTCTGAGATAGAAACGGATGCCCTACGACTGCGCCAGGTACTGATCAACTTAATCGCCAACGCCATCAAATTTACAAATCATGGGGGTATTCAGGTATCGCTCTCCTGGCACGAGGGAGTGTTGTCGGGGCAGGTCTGTGACAGCGGTATCGGCATTCCAGAAGAGGCACAACAGCGCATCTTTGAAACCTTTCAACAGGTCGATAACTCCTCTACCCGCCGCTACGGCGGCACCGGTCTGGGGCTGCCCATTTCCCGGCAGATATGCCGTGCCATGGGCGGAGACTTGCAGCTGAATGCGTCGAGCCAACAGGGCTCCACCTTTGTATTTCAGGTAGATGCACCTGCCACTGTCCCAGCTCCGATTCAACTCGGGTCGACCAGGCCCGATAAACACACCCTGGTCTTTAGCGAGTCGCCCCTGCTGGGTAATTGGTTGGTTAGCGAGCTAACGAGAGAAAGTGCACACTGTCAGCTGGCTACCACGCTGGATGAGGCATTGGCTACCGCTGTCCATTGCGACCTGCTGCTGGTCGATGCCAGTGTCGGCATCAGCAAGCTCTGTGCCCTTACTACTATTATGGACACCACCAAGCAATCGTTAGTCTGGCTTGCCTGGTCAGGGCAGCATCTATCGGAGACATTGGCGACACAGGTAAAAGTGCTGCATAAACCCTTTACCAGTCATAGTCTAACCGCCGCCCTGTCTCAAGCCGATAGTGTGACGCCCCCTGTGCGCCCGGTTCGCTTCTCGGGCCGCGTGCTACTGGTGGATGACAATCCTTCCAATCTGATCGCCCTGGGTAGCCAACTCAGGCAAACTGGCCTCACCGTAGATCAGGTAGAGAACGGTGCCGAGGCTATTCGCTATTGCCAGTCACACCCATACGACCTGGTGTTGATGGACATTCAGATGCCTCGCATGGATGGCTTGGAAGCCACACGCCGTATTCGCGAACTTCTGGCTGATAAGGCCCCCCCTATTGTTGGCATATCCGCTCATGTGATGGACGACGATATCGCCAGCGCCCGTGCCTCGGGGATGACCGACTACCTGTGCAAACCTGTCACCAAAATTACCTTACTCAATAAGGTTGGTGAGTTTTTAACGAGTTAACTCTGTAATAGGGACGGTCACCCAACCGCTATTGTCACCGTACCTCTCCACTACACGCGGCCTCATCTTGCTCACGATATATCGACTCCAAGCCATTTAAGGCACGACATATCGTGCCTTAAATTTTCACAACGTAACTGAAATACAGCTTTCCCCTTATATAACAACAACATACAAAATTTAGATAGCTGGCACTCCGGTTGCAGTAGTCGTCACGACAATAACACAACCGCCATTGGCCCAGGTTCACCATGTACCAATACAGCAAACAGGATCATCAACAGCTCGATGCACGACGCGCCCTTTTTGAGCAGCAACTAGACCGCCATATTGAAGGAAGACTCAGTGAGGATGAGTTCCGGCCGCTGCGACTGCAAAACGGCCTCTATTTTCAACGCCACGCCCCCATGCTGAGGGTTGCCGTGCCCTATGGCATGCTGTCGTCTCACCAGCTGAGAAAGCTGGCTGATATCGCAACAACCTTCGACAAGGGCTACTGCCACGTTTCCACTCGCCAGAACATACAGTTCAATTGGCCCGATCTAAAAAACATACCAGTGATACTTGGTTTGTTGGCCGAAGTAGAAATGCATGCGACCCAAACCAGCGGCAACTGTATTCGCAACGTCACTTCAGATCCGTTTGCCGGCGTTGCACCAGATGAAATTGTTGATCCACGGCCCTACTGCGAAATTATCCGCCAGTGGTCAACGGGACATCCAGAGTTTGCCTTCCTACCACGAAAATTCAAGATTGCGGTGTCTGGCTCCCAGCAAGACCGCGCCATTGTTGAGGCTCATGATATTGGTCTGCAACTGGTTAAAGATACCAATAATTCCATTGGCTTTAAGATTTGGGTCGGTGGCGGATTGGGCCGCACGCCGGTGATCGGGTCGATCATCAATCACTTCGTAGCAGCGAGAGATCTACTCGACTACCTGCAGGCCATTTTACGGGTGTATAACCGGTTCGGTCGTCGCGACAACAAATACAAGGCGCGAATCAAAATTCTGGTCAGGGCGTTGGGATTGGCTGAATTTACCGCACAGGTAGAAAACGAGAGGCGCAACAACAAGCATCTGAACCGCCCACTCACTGAAGATGATCTCAGTTTTGCCTGCTCATTCTTTACCGCTCCAGATTACCAGCGTTTTGACGACACCCCCGACCAACAATTAGCAATTCACTGTCGGGCAGACCAGCCCTTTGCCAAGTGGGTTAGCCACAACACCCACGCCCACAAGGTTAAAGGTTACCGCGCGGTAGTACTCTCATTGAAAAGTAACGTCGCGGCACCAGGGGATATTTCTGCGCCCCAGCTAAGCACATTAGCGGAATTGGCCGAGCAATATTCCTTTGGCGAAATTCGAACCACTCACCAGCAAAATATGGTACTCGCCGATGTTCCGATTCTTGATCTATACCCGCTCTGGCAAGCGCTCTGCAAAATTAACCTGGCAACACCGAACATTGGCACAATAACAGACATGATCTGTTGCCCGGGCCTCGATTTCTGCAACCTGGCCAACACCCCCTCGATTCCTGTTGCGGCGGCAATCCGCAAGCGTTTCGAAGATCTGGATTATCTTTACGATATCGGTGACCTCTCGTTGAATATCTCAGGATGCGTCAATGCCTGCGCGCATCACCATCTCGCCAATATCGGCATTTTGGGGGTCGATAAGAAAGGAGAACCGTTTTACCAGGTTAGTCTCGGGGGCAGTAAAGCGGAGCCGTGTCGCATCGGCAAAATCCTGGGCCCCGCTTTTTCCAAGGAGCAGATTCCATCGGTCATCCAACTCATCATCAACATCTACCTGCAACACCGAATAGATGGAGAGAGTTTTATCACTACGTTTGACCGTATTGGATTAGCCACATTTAAGGAGTGTATCTATGGCTATTCTCATTAAACAGCAGCGCGTGTCTGGAGACCCCTGGCGCAAAATTGAAGACCCAGCGGTTCTGCCATATAACGCGTCGTCTTTCTCATTACTCCCCCTTCAGTCATTCGTTAACCTGAGCGAGTGCCCGACTGAATTAAAGCGAATTGGCGTTTGGTTTGGTGTCGACACTGAGCCCACGCATATCACCCCGGCTATCCTAAAACTGCCGTTACTCTGCATTGAGACTACCGACTTTAATGATGGTCGCACGTTCACCCTGGCCTCAATAATCAAACAGCAACTGGGCTATCAGGGCGAATTGAGAGCCAGCGGCAACCTACTTCTTGAACAACTGCCCTATCTGAGTCAATGCGGAATCGACTCTTTCTCACTGCCTGATCAATGTGACTGGGAGTATGCCTTGTTCATGTTGCGGCAGGAACCCGGTCTGTCACGTTTTCATCATACACAATAAATTAAGAGACCTTACAGCATAGCGAGAATCAATATGAGCGCAAAAATCCCTATTACCGACTTGTCGGATATCCCCCCCTCGCCCCGCAATCCTGCAAAACCGACCATGATTCCCCTTTACGCCCCTCGTAAAAAAATTTACGTCCGGGAGATAAAAGGTTTCTTCCAACGAATCAGAAACCTTTCACTGTGGGGGCTGTTGTTGATGTACTTCGGCTTTTGCTGGATCACGATCGACGGCACCCCGCTTATTTACTTCGACCTGCCGGCTCGTAAGTTCAATCTGTTTGGGGCTGTTTTCTGGCCACAGGACTTCACGCTGTTAGCCATTGCACTGATCATCTGTGCCTTTGGCCTATTTTTTATTACGACACTTTTTGGCCGGGTATGGTGTGGTTATAGCTGTCCGCAAACCGTGTGGACCTTTATGTTTATGTGGCTGGAGGAGAAGATAGAGGGCAGTAGGAACCAGCGGATAAAGTTGGACAAAACACCCATCAGTCACCAGAAAATAGTGCGGAAATCACTCAAACACCTCAGTTGGTTACTGTTATCATTTGCTACGGGGTTCACCTTTGTCGGCTATTTCTACCCCGTCAGGGAGCTGTCAGTCGATCTACTGAGCCTTTCTCTCACCAATGGACCCGCCCTCTTTTGGCTACTGTTTTTTACCCTGGCGACCTATCTCAATGCCGGCTGGTTACGAGAGCAGGTCTGCCTCTATATGTGTCCCTACGCCCGCTTTCAATCGGCAATGTTCAACGACGATACCCTGATTATTGGCTACGATAAAAACCGGGGAGAACCGAGAGGTAGCCGCTCCAAAAACAGCAAAACCGACCTGGGCGATTGTGTGGATTGCAACGTCTGCGTACAGGTCTGCCCAACCGGCATTGATATTCGGGAAGGACTGCAATATGAGTGTATTGGCTGCGCTCTGTGTATTGATGCCTGCGACAGCATCATGACCCAGATGAACTATCCAAGTGGTCTTATCCGCTACGCCAGTGAAAAAGACCTCAACGGTGAACCGAAAGTAAAGAAGGCCGATATTCGCGCCATTGCTTACGGTGTGACGTTAGCTGCCTCAATTATTGCCTTTTTGGTAGCTTTATACCTGCGACCGCTAGTGGAACTTGATGTGCTGCGTGACCGGGGAGCACTCTATCAATTAACGGGGATGGGCTTGGTTGAAAATAGCTATGTGCTGAAGATCATTAACAAACGCGAGCGGGAAGATCAGTTCTCCATTACCGTAAGTGGCATCGAAGCTGAACTGACAGCGCCTGATATCATTACGGTTGCCCCCGGTGAAGTGCGGGCAGTTCCTGTCACGATATCAACCCCGCCGGAGAGCCTCAATCACAGCACGATGGATATCTCGTTTACCGTAATCTCCACCAGCAACCCTGCTTCAGCGGCATCCTCAGAAAGTCGCTTCTTAGGCCCCCACCTCCGTTAACGTCTTCGCTCCAGGCGCGCCTTTTATCATCCGCCCCATGTGGCTCTGGTAGAAGACGCGCTTGGATTTTCAGGCAACAGTTCCTATACTCAACCTAATTGACACTGGCCATGCAAATCGGGCGACGGTGTGATCTGTTGTTTCATGGCATAGGTACAAGAAAAATGGTACTGCGGTAATGCCCAAAAAATATAAAAAGAGTACTTCTCACCAATGTATCTAACTATAAGTAAAAAATTCAAAAACTATTTCTCTTCGTCATTGGCCGCATCAACACTGTTACAGTTCTCTATTCGGATTACGCTGGTTGTATTAGCCGTCACCGCCGTCAGTTACTGGCATGTGATATCCAGCCTTGAGGTGCAGGTGCAGGATGGGCTAAAAAACTATATCGCCGAACGAGGCCAAAAAGAGCGGGAAATATTCAAACTAGCCGAAGAAAATCATGCCATTGCGAAAACCTACTTCACCGAGTATTGGCTCTCCAAACGCGATAGCAACACCCTTGATTTTGAGCGGATATATCGGGCATTCCCCGACGGAACCACCCGTATTCCACAAGAAAATTTCGATGGTATCGCGCGCGGCGATGGGAGCCGTAGCCACGATATTTCAGGGTTTGTCGGAAAAGGAGCCCCGCTGGACGAGCTGGAATTTCGTAATCGTCTGACCATGTCTTATTGGACTATTTCACGCTTTGGCGAAGCCTGGGGCAGTCGATTCCCGAATTTCTATATCACCATGCCAGAAAACGTCGTGGTTGGTTACTGGCCCGGATTACCCTGGGGACTGCAGGCCGATGCTGATTTCGATATCACTAAGGAGGAGTGGTTCACGGTTGCCTCAGAAAACAATAATCCTGACAGGAGCTCGGTATGGACGGGACTTTACTATGACCATACCGTCGATGAGTGGATGGTGTCTTGTATTACCCCCGTCTATGTCGAGAAACAGCAGCTGGTTAACCTGGGACACGATATCCTGCTGAATAGCCTGTTTGAGCGAACCTTTAACGATAAACTGGAAGGCACCTATAACTTTATCTTTCGTGAAGACGGTCGTCTAATTGCCCATCCAGACAAAGTAGAGGTACTGCGCCAATCGGCAGGCCAGCTCTACATTCGCGATCTAAAAGATCCAGCGCTGAATAGCATGCAACGCCAGGTGATGGCCGCATTGAATGACCAGCCCGGCGAGTTCTTCCTGCTGGATGATAAAGAGAACAACAACATTCTTGCCGTCGCATCAATTCCCGGACCTGACTGGTACTTTGTCACCGTTTATCCCAAATCGTTGCTCACCAGCGTGGCACTGGATACAGCACGTTTTATTCTGTGGCTAGGGCTGATCTCGCTGGCCCTTGAGATGTTGATGCTGTACCTGGTATTCCGCAAAAAAGTGATTGCACCATTGGGTGTATTTTCAGAAGCCTCTTCACAGGTCGCCCTGGGTAATTATCGGTTGACCACCATTAACGGCATGCCATCGATGCTGCAAGAGGGTAACGAAGTGGGCCTGTTGGCCCGCACGTTTCAGAAAATGGCAACCGATATTGAAGATTACAGTGAAGAACTTGAGAACAAAGTGGCGGAACGAACCAAAAAGCTCCAACTGGCCACCGAAGAAGCCAAAAAAGCCAATCAGGCCAAGTCTGACTTCCTCGCACGGATGAGTCATGAGATCCGCACACCGATGAACGCCGTGATAGGGATGACGCGACTGGCGTTAAAGACATCCCTCACAGAGCAACAACGTGGCTATATCGAGAAAATCCAGATTTCGACAGACCTGCTGATGGGCATCATTAACGATATTCTGGATTTCTCCAAAATCGAAGCGGGTAAACTGACACTGGAAAGTGTGCCGTTTAACCTCTATGAAGTGCTCGATACCTTATCCCATGTTATTTCGCTTAAAGTTGAAAGCAAGGGGCTCGAATTAATTTATTACATGGATCCGGAAGTACCGGAAAAGCTGATAGGCGACCCGTTACGGCTGGGGCAAGTGCTAATTAATCTTGCAAATAACGCCGTTAAATTCACCGAAGAAGGTGAAATTATCATCGTCGTTGGCGTTGAAGAACAGAGTAACAGTCATGTCAGACTGAGTTTTTCAGTGAAAGATACCGGTATCGGTATCAGCAAAGAAAATGCAGAGAAGCTCTTTAAGGCATTTACTCAGGCTGACGGGTCGGTCACCCGGAAGTACGGCGGAACAGGCTTAGGCCTTGCTATCTGCAAAGAGTTAGTCGAACTGATGGGTGGACGTATTTGGCTGGATAGCGAACCGGGCACGGGCAGCCACTTTATTTTCACCGTAGAATTTGAACTCGCCGACAAGCAAAGCAGACCTCGTCGTGTGCCAGACAATATGAAAGATCTGCGAATACTCGTGGTGGATGACAATGAATCTGCCCGTAACATCCTGATGGCAGAGCTGGAGTCTTTTGGCATGAAAGTGCAGCAAGCACCCAGTGGGCGGGATGGCATCCGATTATTGGAAGAAGCCTCTGCAGCGGGCACCCCTTATCATCTGGTATTGATGGACTGGAAAATGCCGGAAATGAGCGGTATCGAGGCGGCACGTCGAATCAAGGGAAACGAACAGCTGCAGGATATTCCTGCCATCCTGATGGTCACGGCGTTTGCAAGAGAGGAAGTGTCGCATTTGACAGAAAACTCCGGGCTGGATGGCTTCCTGCTCAAACCGGTGAATGCATCAGTGCTCTATGACTCTATCATGAACATCGTATCCGGTGACGCATCAAACGACCTGTTTAGGCACCGGTTACGCTATCTGCCGACCGGACGTAAACTGGCGAACTTGAAAGAGACACGTGTGCTGTTGGTTGAAGACAACTCGATTAATCGTGAAGTTGCGTTGTCGTATCTGGAGCCATTTGGCGTGGTGGTCGATACCGCAGAAAATGGCATGATTGCCATCGAAATGCTGAAAACACAACCCTATCAGCTGGTACTGATGGATATTCAGATGCCGGAAATGGATGGCCTTACGGCAACGCGTCTTATTCGAGCCGATGAGCAATTTAGCGATATTCCCATAGTTGCCATGACGGCACACGCGATGTCCGGAGACCGAGAGACCAGTCTTGAGGCGGGTATGAATGACCATATCTCCAAGCCTATCGATCCGGATGAACTGCAAGCCATACTCATGAAATGGGTCGCCAATAATACCCACACTATCACGCCGATCAGTGATCAGCCAATACCTGCCACGGGGCCAGAGCTACCTGCCAGCCTGCCAGGAATCGATTTAGCAGCTGCCCGTACTCGGGCAAGAAACGACAATACGCTGCTGTTAAAACTCTTAAATAATTTTTATCACAAATACCAGGAATTACCTTCACGCCTGAAAGCCGAACAAGTGACTGAAGATCAATATTCCGAGTTTAGGGACTTGGCGCATACCATTAAACCCCTCGCCGTATACTTTGGCGCGCACCACTTGGCTGATGCCGCAAAGGATGTGGAGTATGCGTTTACCCACGGCAATGAAAATTTCGGCGAATCGCTTCAACTCTTTGCCTTTACGCTAGAGGAGGTTCTGGACGGTCTTGCCAGCCTCGCACAGAGTGAACAGAATGCGAACCCTGGCGTTAACGCGGTTACGATCCCCCCCCACCCATTCGATACCGATCAGGTGGGCGACTTGATCGATCGGCTAGAGGTATTGTTACGTGCCGATGACTCTGGCGCGGAAGACCTGGTGTCTCAATTGAAAGCGTGTCTTTTCGGGACAGAGCTGACAAATTTGGTGGAAAAACTAGAGTATTTCGTTGATGATATCGAATACACCAAGGCACTGGGTATGCTCGCCAAAATTAAAACATCTCTGGATATCGTTGTACCATGACACTGATTACTGAAGACATCCGTCAGAGCGTGCTCATCGCCGATGACGAGCAGCTCAACCGTAAGGTATTGACCGATATTCTTAAAAGTGACTACCGGGTAATTCTGGCAAAAAATGGTTGTCAGGCCCTTGATAAAGCCGTAGCCCATCAACCAGACCTGATCCTGCTAGACATCATCATGCCGGGCCATGATGGCTTTGAAGTGCTGTATCGCCTCAAAGCCAAGTCAGAGAGCCAAGACATCCCTGTTATTTTTATCAGTGCATTGGACTCGGAGGCAGATGAAGAAAAAGGGCTGCTACTCGGTGCCTCAGACTATATCTCCAAGCCATTTCGTCATACCTTAGTTAAAGCCCGCATCGATAACCATATGCAGATGGTTCGTCAACGCAAACTGCTCGAAGAGCTGGCAAATCTGGACGGTTTGACCAACATCAGTAACCGTCGCTGTTTTGAAAACGGTCTCGATATAGAGTGGAGTCGTGCCAAGCGACGTCAGTCACCGCTGTCGCTGGCGATGATCGATGTGGATCATTTCAAACAGTACAACGATAATTACGGTCATGGTGGCGGTGATGTGGTGCTGCGAAGTGTCGCAAAAACCCTAAAAAGTGCTCTTAAGCGACCCAGCGATATCGTGGCCCGCTATGGGGGGGAAGAGTTCGTGATTATTTTGCCTGATACCGACCAGGCTGGCGCTATAGAATTGATGAAAAAATTGCAACAAGCGATTGTTTCACTAGCCATACCCCATGCCTATTCTGAAACCAGTGACGTAGTTACCGTTAGCGTTGGCGTTGCCACCACCACACCTGATGATGGTACCAAGGCCAACTCACTACTGCTTCGTGCCGATGAGGCGTTGTATCATGCCAAGCAACATGGCAGAAATAAGGTCATCTGGCGCTGATCGAACTGCAATGGACGTGGTAGCCCACTGACACGGCTAAGGCTTTATCACCATCACTGAAATTTTCGAGCGCTCGACCACGCGACTGGTACAAGAGCCCAGCAACACCCTATCAACTTTCTTATAGTTATGGCTGGGAATCACAATAAGGTCGGCCCCTACCGCCTTTGACTCTTTCAAAATCTCTTTGTGGGGTTTGCCCTGCAATACTTTGAAGTCGCATTTAATCTCTTTGGGAATGGCACTATCCACATAATCTCCCAGTTTTTTGGTAACCGCACGCAGTGCTTTTTCCATGGCATCTTCCGGAAAAAACGACCCCACCATCGACATACCAAAACCAGGAATAACCGTCACTACGTGAAGTGACGCATTAAAATCTTTTGCCTGCTGTACTGCGACCTTCATCGCCTTCTCCGCAAAGGCGCTATTTTCCAGATCGACGGGAATTAGAATCTTATTAAACATGACATGCCCTTATGAGTCTTTCAAACTATTAGAATAGACCATATTACCCGCCATCGATGAAATACGATGAAAGTTCAGTCGTCTAACACGATAATTTGGCAGCACTTATCGTTTCAGCCGCGCCATTTATGATATAACTACGGCCCTGATATTTACTGGACTATTTGTTATCAGCCGATCTGACGAGATCTTCCCGTTAGTGGAATCAGGCTGCAATTTGGTGCGGCTTGCCTGCTTAGAGAAACAAATAGATGTTAACACTGAGTAAGGACACCCCCGATTTTCAATGACTAAACGGCTACTCTCCTACACCCTGTTTTTGTCGCTATGCGCTTTAGCTTTCACCACCAGCGCCCAACAAACGATACAGTCCAATGGTTATAGCTATGCCATCGGGGCACCCCCGTCATGGGTTCAATCCACGGATTACACAGTTCCAACCAACGCTTCTGGGGAGCCGGTCAACTACCTGCTGACCGACCAACAGACCCGGTTTAAAAAAGGCAGTGCCGTGATCTATCGGCACAATGTCGAACAGCCGATGACCACCGAGGGGTTGGAGAGCAGCTCAAAAATCGAAATCGATTTTAATCCGGCCTATCAGCGGTTGATATGGCACAGTGCTGCTATCAACAGGGGCAAACGGCAGTTCAATAAGCTAACGCCTAAGGCCATCACGCTTATCCAGCGAGAACAAGACCTGGACAATGAAATTGTTGACGGCTTAGTGACCGCCGTATTAATGATCAGTGGTACCCGCAAGGGTGACCTGATCGACTACGCCTACTCCATCGAGGGGCGTAATCCGATCTACGACAACCACGTTTTCTTCTCTAGTTCGCTGGGCTGGGGCGTTCCGGTCACCAAGGTCAGCCGCCGCTTTCTGTTTGAGAAAACCAGCAACATTCAATTTAGCAGCGTGCAGCTGCAACAGGCACCGGTCATTACCGAGGTCGATGACATGGTTGAATATCGCTGGGAGATCCATAACACCCCTCGCATCACCTTTGAACAGGATAACCCCAGTTGGTATAAAGGGTATCCGGAGGTCAGCTTTACCGACTTTGCCAACTGGCAGGCCGTCAGTGACTGGGCCGCCCCCTTGTATCGGCCTAACCAGATAACCGCAGCGGAACTTACCGCGTTTATAGAGAGCATCCGTTCGTTGCCCCCCCAGGAGCAAATCACCCAAGCACTGTTTTTTGTACAAAATGAGATCCGCTATCTGGGCGTCGAGCTGGGTGTGAACTCCCATAAGCCACGCCAACCCGATGAAGTTTTTGAAAAGCGGTTTGGGGATTGTAAAGATAAAACCCTGATGCTGATTGCCATACTCAAATCACTTGGCATCAATGCCTACCCGGCCTTGGTTTCCACCTACGGCAACCAGAAACTGCCCGATGAACTGCCAAGTCCGAACCAGTTTAATCATGTCATCACTCGGGTAGAATTGAATGATCAGGTCTACTGGCTCGACCCCACCATGAACCAGCAAGCGGGAGTGCTGGAGCAGGTCGGCTATTACAGTTATGACTATGCGTTACTGGTGGGACACCCGTCGCAGGCACTGACCGCCATGCCAGCAGCCCCACAGACACTACCTGAAATCAATACCACAGAATTCTTCAATGTGCTCGCCTATGAAGCGCCCGTTGACTATACGATTACCACCGAATATACCGGTGCCGAGGCAGACTTCATCAGAGCACAGTTCAGCCGACACGGTAAAACTGAGATGGCAAGAAAGTTCACCAACTACATGGTGAACCTGTACCCAGGGCTCTCTTCTGCAGGCGAAATACACTATTCAGAACAACCTCACCTCAATAAAATTACCACTCAGGAGTTCTATCGGATTGAGGGTTTTTTCGAACGGGAGCCCGATACACTTATCTCCAATTTTTATGCTTACAGTATTGCCAACTATTTATCGCTGCCAACAACCATCAAGCGTAAAACCCCCATCGGCTACTATTCACCAGTTCGCTTGGTGCACAATACCCGGATTCAATACCCTGAATATTTTAATATGTCGCTGACCAATACCACGGAAGCGATCGACACCCCTCATTTCTCACTTCACTTTACCGAAGACTATCGGGATTACGCCATCATCACTCGCCATGAGTATGTCGCCAAACAAGACTTTGTTGAGGCGGAGCAGTCGTCCGACCATATTGCTGCGCTGCGACAAGCCAAGAACCTGCTCTACAAAAGCTATTTAACGGACTACCAGCAGAACAATCCGTCCGAACAGACTATCGCAAATTTTATCAGTCGCCTGAATAACTATCTCGATGACCGACCCGGAGTAACCCCATGATACTGTCAACCGCTCGCACCCTCTGGCTGGCAATGATCGGTCTGGCGCTCCTGGCTGGTTGCAGCCAACTCCCCAGTACGCCCCCCGTAACGGTCGATGAGAGCGTCGCGCCGCCCCAGCCGAAAGTTAACTACCCCAGTGCCGGGATCAACCAGTTTATCGTAGACTTTTACAACACCATTCAAGACAACAATCTACCTAACTATATCGAACTGTGGAATATCGATGAGTACGCCAACCGCATTATCGGTAATATCGACATGACCGATTATGTGCTCCGCAGCGTTAAAAGCGGCCTGATTAATGATCAACGATTTATAAAAAACACCATCAGCAACAACCTGTCACAACTGGTAGACAGCCAGTTGTTTCTGTTGGAGACGGACCTCCAGACGCCTTCCGTTAAATTCCGCATCGCAAAAGGCGAAGACAGCTTCCACCTCACCTTTCTGCTCGAGGCGCACGATGACCAGTATCGGATTATTGATGTTGTCGACCATGCCGTCGGTATGACACAGAGTGAAAAGAGTGGCTTCATCCAGGGTCTGGTCTATAAAGTGACCTCTCAAGAAAAAGCCATCGCCAACCGTATTTTTTCCGCGACCCAATTACTGCAACAGGGCAATCCGGCCGAGGCTAAAGCGCAG
>JBFKTM010000009.1:0-16902 GCA_041636295.1 Oleiphilaceae bacterium | reverse complement strand
GCCGAGCACGGCATTGAGCGGAGAGCGGATTTCATGACTCATATGTGAAAGAAATCGCGATTTGGCCTGGGAGGCACGTTCGGCCTGATCTTTTGCCTCACGCAACGCACGTTCATTTGCCTTTCTTTCACTAATGTCCCGAATAGACGCTGTGGCCAAACGCACACCATTCACTTCGGTTGCGATTAATGATAATTCGATCGGAAATCGTTCCCCTGAGCGTCTGAGCGCTTCCGTCTCGGTACGATGTCCCACCAATTTGCCAACACCGTGCATCTGAAATTGTTCCATTCCCTTATGGTGTGCTTTTCGTAGTTCCTCCGGTATCAGGAAGTCAGCCATCGGTCGTCCTATCATATGCGCTCGTGGCCAACCAAATATCCGTTCTGCTGCAGGACTATATTCAACCACACTCCCTTCCATATTTATCGTCACCAGCGCATCAAGACTGGCATCACTGATAGCAGATTTAAGGGTTTCGTTACGTTCAGCCTCTGCCCTTAACCGCCAATGGTCAGTTAAATCCCTCACTAGTCCGACAAAGTGATATTCCCCCTCTACATTCATTACAGCAATAGAGAGGTCCATTGGGAATTTCGATCCCCCCTGTTTGAGACCTAGACATTCACGCGCTTCAGTCACCCATTCAGAGTGTATGTCAGGATCAAATTGCTCCAGCTTATTGAGATAGTAGGTTTTAAAAGGGTCCGATAACAGCTTGCCAAATGAGTCACCCCGCAATGTGCCAGAAGGGTACCCAAACAGGCGTTCGGCAGCAGGGTTAACTCGCTGAATGACCCCGCTAAGTCCGATAGTGATAATACCATCAGAGACCGACTCCAATACTGTACGCAGGTATACCTCACTATTGGCAAATTTCTCACTCAACTCATTGCTAAGGCTTAGAGACTGTTGCAGATTCGATTGCTCTGCAGCCAATTGACGGGCCATCTCATTAAACGCCCGAGCGGTCGATGCGAGTTCATCCCGACCTTTAACCGGTATTCGAACATCCAGATCTCCCTGTGCCAGTCCATTCGCGGCCTTCTGCAGCTGTGTCAGTAAACGCGTCAAATACAATCCGAGTAGCCACGATACTAAGGCAACAACCGCCAACTCCATCGTGGCGATCATAAATAAACGAACGTGGGCATGGTTGATCAACATCGACAATTTAGCCGTTGAGAGTCCTAACTCAACCGTACCGAAAGCATAACCCGCATTATCAATCGTAGCCGCTGAATCAAAGACACCATCGGTGGCGGACTTCAAGTCAATATCCAACGCAAAGGGTTTAGCGAGCGCAGACACATGCCCCTGCTCCGCCAAGACCCCCTGCTGATCGCGAATACGCACATAAGTGACTTCCGGTATTGCCGCGACCTGTTCAACCATAGCTTCCAGGGTCGCCACATCGGTAGCAATCACAGCATCTTTTACCAGGGTGGCAAACAATGTGGTGGTTTCTCGCGCTCGCTGTATTAACGCGTGCTCGTTTGAATCAACAAGATAGTTTGACGATTGCCAGACCAGAAACATCAGAAATATCGACTCAGTCAAGGCAATGCCAATAATGGTTTTCCAGCGAAATGACACCCTGTTTGCCCCCAACGTTACCCAGTTAAGTGTAATAAACAGTCGATAAAGATCGCTCTACATCCGTTTAGTTAGCCTGTGGTGTGACCAAAAATAGATGAAGGGTGAGTAATGGCTGTTTAGCGTTGATCAATGTTAAGTGCCCTTACATCATCCCATTGAGCGTCAAAAGCATTTTCAAAGCCATTGATTTTCAATGAGTCCAACAACGATCCTTCCCCCCCCTCAACGGCTACCAAAGCTTCGGTAAACGCTGACGTAATAGATGCCGCAACACGGGGGTGAACCGCAATGGCATGAGGGGTATAAGGCGGTGATGTCCAGAGTACACGAAGCTGCTCGCTGACAGCGCTATCAATGGCATTAAAGGTCCGGATAATACCACCGCCTGCAGCAAACCGGCCTGCCGCAACATTACGATAGACTGAATCATGAGACGAAACAAAATGACGACTGAAATCATCAGCGTATTTGTTCAAGTGGGCACTGGTTAACAGTGTTGCGGCAAATGCCAGCGGCGCTGGAAAGGCAATTTGCTGGCCGGACAGATCGACTAATGTCTGTGCAGGTGAATCCTTACGTACCACAATAATGCCCCGAATCTGTTTGTCTCTCGCCTTCGCAATAGCACGATAACCGGGAGCACGACTAAAGACCGTAAAATGATAGGGGTTCATATAGGCAAAATCATAACTACCGTTTGCCAATCGCTTTTCAAATACAGGAATTGAGGGCGCTGTTGCAAACAGCAACTCTACACCACTTTGCTTACTTAACTGCTGTAATAGTGGCACCCAATCCTTCGCCAGTTTCGATGCTGCTTGCTGTGGTACCACGCCGAATAAGAATGGCTGTTGAACCGAAGCGGCACTTCGCTGGCCAGCTATAACAACAGGGTTGGCAGTCAACCCAATTAGCAATACTAACGTAGTTATTTTTACCATATTGCACCTCGATCCCTCAGAAAAACACTTACAATCTTCCACTGCAATATGTGTTCTCAAATTGCACTTTTTTATTTGTAAAGCCCTATAAGTCTAAGGAAACACTGAATTATCAGGCATTATCATCCACGCGAAGACGGAACTTATAAAATCCAACGAGTGATGAATAGACGCCTTTCAGAGAGTGAAGCAAACAACCGCTTTACCTTTAGTTTCAACAGGTTGGACGACACCACCTCACTATCTACCGAATTAATTGTATTACTCTGCACTTCTCATAGATGATTCGCATTTTGCAACTCATTTTAAGATTCAAATTGAAAATCTCATGCGAATATTCTCGGTGACTATACGACCAAGAAACATTTCAACGCTTTTTTAAACTAAATGACTCAGGTGGAGTAAACGAATATAGGTGGTATTTAAAGTGTGGCATTGAGGTTGCTTTGAGTTGATTACCAGCAACATTTATTTGGATTCTGGAGCATTCAATGTCAAAGAGCGCGGTTAGGCCAACAGATAGCAATAACACTGGCAATAGCGCAATAATGACCGTCATGGTAGTAGAAGATTCTCTACCAGAACGTGCCCGTGTCGTTGCTATTCTTAGTAAGCACCGATATCACATTATTGAAGCAAACCATGGTCATGACGCACTGGATATACTACAAAGGACTCATGTAGACCTGATCATCAGTGACTGGCGAATGCCTAAAATGGACGGATTCACACTCTGTAAAACCATTAAGGAGAAAATGTCGACCGCCCCATACTTCATATTGCTAACCGGGCAGGACTCAATGTGTGACTTGGTCGCGGCGATGGACATTGGAGCTGATGATTTCATTTCAAAACCTTTCGACAGTGAGGAGTTGCGTGTTCGATTGAAAGCCGGTGTTCGCATTGTTGAAATGCGTAATCAATTACGACTTCAAAATCAGCAGTTGAGCGATTCGCTAACGCGTGAAACTTCACTCAACCAACAAATGCAACAAGACCTAAAGGCCGCAGAATATTTGCAGCGTGCACTGCTGCCTCAAACCGGGCTCTCGGTACCCGGTCTCAAACTCGCACACTACTTTCATGCTGCCAGTGGCGTTGCTGGAGACACTTTCAATATCTTGCCACTCACCGGTCATCAAGTGGCTTTCTATCACATTGATGTAGCGGGTCACGGAGTAAGATCCGCGATGCTGTCTTTCAACATTTCAAGACTGCTGTCTGATCCAAATACCCGTGAAGCCATTTGCTGGTCTGTGGATGAACTTGGCCAACCCCATCCCGCCCCCCCTGTCGAGGTGGTAGACCGACTTAATGCGCGCAGTCAATGCGGTGATGACTGCAAGGACTACTTCACAATGATCTACGGAGTATTGGATCTGGAAAACGGCGACGGGGTATTCTGTCAGGCGGGACATCCACACCCTGTCATTATTCCAGAACGGGGTGCGCCCAAACAACTCGGTAGCGGGGGCCTTCCTGTCGGTCTATTTGAAACCCCTGACTTTGAACAGTCTTCATTTAAACTGGCCGTTGGTGACCGACTAGTGGTGTTATCAGACGGTTTATTCAGTTGCCCGCTGAAAAATGGTCGCCTGTTCGATAGTCAAATCCTTACAAGTTTGATGTGCAAACTGAAAACCACGCCGCTAGATAAATTGCAAAATAAGATACAGACAATTATTACCAATCTGATACTTGATCGCCCGGCAGAAGATGATATTTCCATCATGGTAATGGAACGAACCTTATTTAAGAAACATCCATCGACGTCAAATCTATCAATCCAATAAAAGTGAAATGGACTATGTGCTGCAAAATTATGAAAATAAACTACCATGCCAAAGATGTTCAAGAAGCGGTTGATAAACTGCAAGCACTCTGTGGGCAACAAGGGTTTGATGAAAAATTTCAGTTTGAACTGAGCCTTTGTCTCATGGAGGCACTTAATAATATTATTGAACATAGTCATGTAAGTGCTCTTGAAGGCGTGATAACCATCATTTGTGAGCCGTTTGTTACCCTGCGTCATCACGGCATTCGTATTGAAGTACGTGACACCGCCCCAGACTATACTCCGCCAAAACCATCTACCGAATCGGAACCAATGGCCCTGTCTGGCCGTGGCTGGCAAATAATGCGAGAGTGGTTAGATAACATCGTCTACAGTCGTAGTAATAACATTAATTGCCTCTGCCTAACCAAAATGTGCGAGTATTAAACTCTGCAAATATCGCTTACAAAAGGTTCGTCACCCTGGTGAGCAGGGCAAATCAGTGAGCCTTTATACCTCGCTGAGCAGTCTCCTTCCCCTTCGCCTTCCCCCTTCCTTATACAGTTAATCTTAGAGTCGCTGAACCTGACTAGATTGCTATCTCCACCAATCTATTACTCGCGTCTTCCGTTCTGGCAGATTTGCAATTCACAAATTATCGTGCAGTCGCAAAATTCACATTCATATCGCGTTGCAATATGCAAACGATCACTCCAGCACACCGTCATACTCATTTATCCGTCAGATATCAGCCTGTTAGCATTACTTTTAGTTGGCACAATGTTTGATAAGTATAGGTAATGTGAATCTAAATATTTGCAGTAATAACCGACTTGGAGAGCACTATGATTCTTAAAATCAACCAACACGATAATGTCAGTGTCATTGATCTACCGGACAAAATCACCATGGCAAACGCCGATGCTACCCGTGATGCCCTCGCCGAAATGGTCACTGCCGGTCATCATCATATTATTCTTAATCTTGAGCCGGTCTGTTTTATAGACTCCAGTGGCCTATCAGTGCTTATCGCTACACTAAAGCGATTGCAACCTCTGCAGGGTCAACTGACTCTACTTTCTCCGAGTCAGAACGTTCGAGCGCTAATCGAACTAACTCGCCTGCATCAGGTTTTTGATATTTATGAAGATGTCATTACGGCCATTGAAGACATGCAGACCGTTGCATAAAAGAGGACTTAATGATGGTTTTAAATAAACTATTCACAGGTCTAATCATGCTGTTAACGCTGGGCTGCGCTTCTCCAGGCATGCACAGCGAACGAGATGAGCAAGCCATACAAGGTGATCACTGGGCAAAGCAGATACCTACGGCTATGCCAGAAAACCTTAACTATCTAAGCCCTGCTGACGCTTACCTTGCTTATCAACAATCGGGGGGCCACTTTCCTCTCCCCCCTGTAACATCCACTAAATCAGATTTACCCGCAATGCCCACGCTCTCTCCCGGAGACCGGGTTCGAATGGGCTTGCCTCCAAAGGCATTCTTCAGTGGTGTGTTTAATACTACCGATGAATCGTTTGACGGTGTATACGAAATTGGGCTCGACGGCACACTTAAGCTGCCTTATCTCCCCCCCCTCTCCGCGATGGGCCTGACCATTGAAACGTTGCAGGCGAAACTCAATCAGCAACTGGAGAGTCAGCGCGTTTTTAAGCCAGGAATGGCTCGAATAACCTTATCAATACAAGAGTGGGCACCGATTACCGTCTATATTTCTGGTGCGGTATTCCAACAGGGCCAAATAACAATTAATCAACGGCGGGATGCTGAGCTGACCGCTAATTATCACACCCAAGGCGGCGATATGCCCTTGGAACGCCTTCTTGCTTCTGCGCTTCGCTCTGCAGGAGGCGTTCGGCCTACGGCCGATATCAGCCGTATTGAAATTACTCGTAATCACCAAACCTATACCATTGATCTCAGTGGTATTGTGCTTGGCTATCCTGTAAAACCGATTCCCCTGATCCATGGCGATCAGATCCGAGTTCCCAGCCTGGGAATACCTAACGAGTCGTTGATCACTCCCTCACCGATTACCCCTCCCGGCATCAGAGTATTTATTTCCAACCTAACCGTACCCGCTACGGATAATGCCAGTTCAGCCGTTGGCAAACATTCGTCCAGTTTGCCTTATGGTGCACGTTTGCATACAGCAGTGGTATCAGGAAACTGTGCTGGAGGCACCGCGTTAACCAATAGCAGTCGCTATGCCGTATTGGTAACGACCGACCCGGTCACTCAGCGCCCGATTACCATCGAAAGAGAGATCGAGTCACTACTAAGAACCCCTCAGCGTCACGAGATGAATCCTTATCTGATGCCTAACGATAGTATTGTCTGCTACGACTCAAACATCACTAATCTACGGGATATTGGTCGTACCCTGGGTGATATTTTGTTCCCTCTGAGTTGGTTATTACGCTAATGGGAATTCAAGAGCCGTCCAATCAGCATCCGCTCAGCTACAAGCGGCTCTACCGACTCATGGTAATCGGCAGCCACTGGACGCAAAAGAAACGTCTGGCGGCCTACCTGTCACTGGTCATGGGCATACTAGTTCTCACCTGGTTTCCAATCGTACTAATGCTCTATCTCTTACCCACCACCTATACCAGTGACTGGACGCTGATTTTACCCGGTGCGGGTAACGGTCACGCGGTTAGCCTGGAAAGCATCGGCCAAGCCAGCGCTAATACAGCATCCCCCTATAGTAATAGCTCTGTCGATCCACTGGTTAATTACAAGGCGATCGCTTTGAGCAAGCCAGTATTATCCGCTGCTGCAGATAAGATGGCGATGCCATTAAATGTATTCGGTAAACCCAAAATCAAGCTTGTTGATCAAACCACCCTGATGCAGTTTGAAGTTAAAGGCTCGAGTGCCGATGAGGCCAACCAAAAGTCTCACGCCCTATATCAAGCGCTGCAGCAACAGCTAGATATTCTTCGAGATAACGAATGGCGGGCGCTGACAGGTGCTAGTCTAAGCACTATTAGTGATTTCAATGAAAAACTGGAACTAGCTCAGCAGCAGAAGCTCGACTATCAGATTAAATCCGGCATAGTCTCGCTTGATCAGTTTAAATTGTTGGTACAAGAGCTGGAAGAACGACGTATCGACTATGAAGCATTACAGGTGCGACATCAGGCGCTCAATGCTCAAATTGCCGTATTTAAAAATGGCTTAAACCTACAGGAGGCACAACTGCCTCTAGCGATTGCACTGCGCAATGACCCTATTTTCCAAGAACACCTGACACGCCATGCCGAAATCCATTCTCAAATTGCCACTATTGAGGGGGTCTGGGGAGAAAACCATCCGCAACTCAATCAATTGTTAGCGGCTCACAGCACAGTAGATCATGAGCTTACCTTTCGTGGTCACTTTATTACCGGAGACCCCAAACTCTCTACCAGGCAATTGATTGATCTAGGCAGCAACACGCTTGAAGGCAACACATTATTGGAGCTGCTATCGCTTATTGCGGAAAAACGGGGGGTGGAGCAACAGCTGCTAACGGAAGCAGAGTTTATTCTGCAACGCCAACATCGCATTGAAAATAGTGTTACCGACACGCTGAGACTCGAAGATCTGGGCCGCAAGCAGCAGGTTGCCACCGCCGTATTTTCAACTGCCCTGGCAAAACAGGATATCGGGAAATCAGATCGTTTCTCCTCCTACCCCCTGGTTCAGATCCTTGCTGAGCCAACGTTACCCGACGAACCCGACATGCTGGTCATGCAGCTGGCCATCGCGGGTGGCATAGCAGCCTCACTCTTAACCCTGTTAGGAATATTATTACTATGGACGCGCAAACCATTGCTCCAGAAAATACGGAAGAGCGACTCGTCTGGTATGGTCTGATCTGGACCTACCCACTCTATTTTCTTGGGGCACTTTATATCAGTGGGCCAGTAATCGGCTGGCTGCTGTTTTTGCTGGTCGCCAAGAGGTGGCTCTGGCCCACTGCAAACCATCCTAATCTCGCGATTCCATGGCCGCTTTGGCTGTGGTTACTGGGTATGCTCGTGATGCTGGTCGCCCTGCTCGTTGGCCATCTCGACTACCGCTTAGGCACCGTACAGCTGGTAAAGTCCTCCATCGGCTGGGCTAAAGGTTGGGCGCTGTTGGCACTGTTTATACTGGCAGGCACGCTATCGATTAGGCCACAGCTACTCTATCGTGCTGCCATGAAAGTTTGCCAACACACACTACTATTGTCCCCCCTATTTATATTCGCCTGGTTACTACGCCTGCCTGAAACACCCTATGTATCGCCACTTAAATTCATTGGAGGCCCCGGCCCCGAATTTTTTGCCGTATCTCTGTATGAGATCGACCCGGGCAGCGGCCTGCCCCGTTGGCGTCTGTTTACACCTTGGGCGCCTGCTCTCGGGTTTGTTGCTAATATCTTTTTTCTGTTCGCCCTGGGGGAACAGAACAAGAGATGGCGCGCTATCGGCTTGACCGCCACCATTCTCATGATTTTGATGTCTCAATCTCGTCTGGCGGCAGTGAGTGTGACCATATTACTCTGCCTGTTCACGTTTCTAAAAATACGTCCGCGGCCCCATTCTACTGTTCATGGGTGCTGCCATCAGTTACCTGTTCGCGTTCATAGGAACTTTTCTATTAGAAATGACCAGCCAGTTTTGGGAGTCATTTAAGGGGGCTCGTGCGGACTCCACTCGGGTTCGGGCCACACTGGCTCGCATAGCGATTGAACGCTGGTACAGTGAAGCCCCTATCTGGGGCCATGGAGTAGTGGAACGAGGCTCGCATCTGGTCAAGTACATGCCTATTGGCAGTCACCACAGCTGGTATGGCTTGTTATTTGTTAAGGGCGTGGTCGGTTTCTGTGCTCTGGCAATCCCCCTGGCGAGCTCTCTACTGTTATTGTCGATTCGTAGCGGCTACAACAATGTCATCAATATTGGCTTAGGCTGTGCGTTACTACTCTTTCTGTACACCTTTGGTGAAAACCTAGAGATATTAGCTTATTTAATCTGGCCCGCCCTCATCGCAATGGGGATAGCCCATTGCCAACCTCGCGACTTAGCCGCTACCGATGAAAATATTAAGGCTAACCCCCTAACGACGGGTTATCTCCTCCCTCAACAGCCCCACCGAACCGATGCACATACTGGAGAAGCACGATGAAGCATGCCCCCATTCGCTCATTGATCGTTATTCCCCGTTACTGGCCTTCGATCGGAGGCTCCGAACTGCACACCCGACAACTCGCCCATGAGCTAAAAAAACAGGGCAACGAGATTAAAGTACTCTGTCACGTTACAACCCCAGAACCCGATAATGAACTGGCCGCCAGCCACGCATCAGCAACGATTCTCAATGATAGAGATATCGTCATTCATCAAGCTGGGGTTAGTGGCTGGCTTGCGCCGATAATTAAAAGCCTGGCACCTTGCTACCATCAGACCCGTTGGGTTCGCCCTGTTTATGATGGCGCATTCCGTCAGATCTCGACCCATGCTATCGCCCATCAGGCTGTTGGAGCTGACCTTATCCATGCAGTCTATAACGGCATGACCTCCGTAACAGAGGCCGCATTAGCGGCAGCAAGGCACCGTGATATCCCTTTTATCTTGACCCCCTTGGCCTTTACCGGGGAGCCAGAGGGTACCGCTTGGTCATCCCGCCGATTCAAGAAACTGTATCGCCAGGCCGATGCACTGATTGCCCTCACCGAACATGAACGCCAATGGCTGGTTACTCAAGGGGCTCCAGAGAATCGCACCATTGTTTGTCCGGTTGGTCCGTTATTGGAGACGCCCTCCACGCTGAGCCAGTTCCGGGGCCACTACGGTCTTGATGATCATCCGGTCATCCTGTTTCTTGCCCGTCACAGTGAAGATAAGGGTTATCGGCAACTGGCAGAATCTGCCAAGCAGGTATGGCAACACCACCCCGATGCCTGTTTTTTGTTTATCGGCCCCCAAACCGCCGAATCGAAAGCCTTTTTCCGTCACGCAGCGGATCCACGCATCATTGTAATTGAATCGATTAGTCAAGCTGACAAAAACGCAGCGCTAGCCAGTTGTGACCTGCTCTGCATTCCTTCTCGTAAAGAGAGCCTCGGAGTGACCTACCTTGAGGCTTGGCATTATGGGAAACCCGTGGTTGCAGCAGATTTGGAAGTACTTCGAACCATCATAGACAACGGAAAAAATGGCCTACTGTGTCTCCCGACCCCGTCCTCTATCGCCACAGCGATTCTCCGGCTACTGGCCTCGCCGTCACTGCGCAGACGACTTGGACAAGCCGGGCAGCTAAAAGTACAGGGTTATTACCACTGGCCTCATATCGCCACCACCGTGGGTAACCTCTATCAGTCGGTATTAAAAAGATCACAAAACCACTCTTATCCATCACACCCTTTATTCTTTCCACAGACAGACTCGCCCCCCCGATCAATCAAGGAGAAAACAACAATGCCTACGTTCTCAGTTGTGATGCCGGTTTATAATGTCGCGGATTTTATAGCAGAAGCGATTCAATCGGTATTAAATCAGTCTTTTATTGACTTTGAATTACTCATTGTCGATGACTGCAGCCCCGATAACAGTATTCAGATCTGTCGACAGTTTAATGACCCTCGTATACGAATAATAAAGCATACTGAAAACCGCGGATTAGCTGGCGCACGTAACACCGGAATCCGTCACGCCTTGGGTGAGTTTATCGCGTTTCTCGACTCCGATGACCGTTGGCACCCAGACAAACTCTCGCTACACCATGCTCACCTCATCGCCTCCCCCCAAGTAGGGCTTTCTTTCAGTCGCTCAGCTTTTATTGAAGCGAATGGTGTCGCCACCAACTGTTACCAAATGCCCCGCTTAACAGGCATTACCCCGGACCACCTGTTTTGCCGAAATCCAGTCGGCAATGGTTCAGCCCCGGTAGTCCGCATGAGCGCACTGGTACAAATTGGTTATCAGGCCATCTTCAATGGCCAACCTGAGATCCGCTATTTCGACTCCACACTCCGCCGCTCAGAAGACATTGAGTGTTGGTTGAGAATCGCGCTGACCACTGATTGGCAGATAGAAGGTATTCCCCAGGTACTCACCGACTATCGGCTTAATGCTGAGGGTCTCTCAGCGAGCTTATTTAAACAGTTGGAGTCTTGGGAGTCTCTGGTCTCTAAGACCCGCCATTACGCCCCTGCCTTTATCGCCCAGCATGAACAACATGCCCGTGCCTTTCAGTTTCGCTACCTGGCTCGACAGGCAATTCGATTAGGTGATGGCTCTGCCGCGGTGCATTTTTTACACAGAGCATTAGGGTCTGACTGGCGCTTGCTTACTCATGAGCCCGCACGTACCTTCATCACCTGCGTTGCAGCCTACTTGCTACGACGGCTTCCCATGCTCTACCAAAAAATAGAGCAACAAGGTTATTGGCTGATCGGCCGCTGGCAGAAGAGGCGTATAAATTTGGATTTGAAACAAAGCTAGGGGAGTCTCAACCCACCTTGCGTTGCATAATGCAACGCATTCTGTTTCTACAACCTATGCTGTATCAGATCTTAACAATTAGGCGATACAAATCAGGATATTACGCTATAGGAACAGATTGGCACGGTGTTTGACTAGATATAAGCAATAAAACGACTAACACGATACCGAGGTTTAGCAATGATCCAGCCAATGACAGATCTCGAAACCTGTGAGGCCGAGCTTCCGATAGTTGAGAACAGCTCCTCTTCAGATTCCATGGCCCTTCTGGGAATACCGTTCGCCAATATCTCAACGAACTCTGCACTTCAGCAAATTCTCAACGCCCTTGAGAGTGGCCAACAACACCGACTATTTTTCGTCAATGCCCACAGTCTTAATATAGCCTTTAGCAATAGTCTATACCGGCAAGCCCTAAAAGAAGCGGAGATGATATTTCCCGACGGTAGTGGCATTCGGTTAGGTTGTAATCTAAATGGGGCGTCATTGATTGAGAATCTCAACGGCACCGATCTATTCCCTTTGTTGTGCCACTTGTTTGCCTGGACACAAATCCCAATATTCCTGCTTGGCGCAAAACCGGGAACCGCAGAGAGAGTATCGGACTGGGCCTGTCAGCATGCCCCAAACCTAAGAGTAGCGGGCACGCATCATGGTTTCTTTACCAAAGATGAAGAGAGTACGGTAATTGAGAAAATAAACCAGAGCGGTGCCAAAGTATTGTTAGTCGCCATGGGCGTCCCTCAGCAAGAACTATGGATCAACCAACATCAATCAACGTTGAGCACTCAACTGAACATAGCAGTCGGGGGGTTATTTGACTTCTATGGCGGCAATATACCCAGAGCCCCCAAGTGGCTCAGAGAAGCGGGCTTTGAGTGGCTCTGGCGACTGCGACAAGAGCCAAAAAGAATGTGGAAACGCTATATAGTCGGCAACCCACTATTTACGGCTCGTATCTGGCAAGAAAAACGAACCAAGGCTTTTATTACAAGCTTTCCGGATCGTTTAATGCGTCAGCAACAGCGGTTTTTAATGGCGGTTCGCGCCATTTTTACCCGTAGTCGTCATTACCTTTCGTACCAAAGCCTGCACTATTCAAAACGATCCACAGACCTTGTGCTAGCCAGCACCGCTCTGCTCTTGTTACTGCCACTGCTCGTATGTACAGCGCTCTGCATTCGCTGTAGCTCTGCCGGTCCGATATTTTTCAGGCAGCAACGAGCGGGCCTGCGCGGTCGCCCTTTTATCTTGTGGAAATTCCGTTCGATGTATCAAGACGCCGAGCGGCGACAGCAAGAGCTTGAAGCCTGCAATGAGATGAAAGGCGGCGTGTTGTTCAAGATAAAGAACGACCCTCGTGTTACGCCATTCGGCCGTTTCATCCGGCGCTACTCAATCGATGAGCTGCCACAGCTATGGAATGTGGTACGGGGTGAAATGTCTATAGTTGGCCCTCGCCCGGCGCTCTATAGCGAACTTGACCAGTATGATCTATTACAGAGACAGCGACTCGATGTTATGCCGGGATTAACCTCTGAGTGGGCGGTATCCGGTAGATCAGACTTGCCCTTTTCCGAACAGGCAAGGCTTGATATAGCGTATCGGTATCAACGCTCGTTCTGGCGAGACTTTAAACTTATGATCAGGACAATCCCCGCCATTCTTAGCGGACGAGGTGCAAGTTAACCCATACTCGGCACTGCAGACTTGTTAACACAATACTTGCCTACATTCACACGTATTAATTACCGACTGAACTCACCAGTCAACCCGAAGAGCGATTTAAAAGGTTAATCAATAGGAGTTTCTGTCATGCAAGCAATCCTTTTCGCCGACCGAAGCGGTGTTGAGTTATCTCCGATTAATAAAAACTACTCGCCAGCTATGCTGCCTCTCGCGGGTAAGCCCGCACTGGAACATCATATCGAAAACCTTAAAGCACAAGGGGTCGATGAGATATTTTTAATAGTCGGAACATTCGCAAGAGCAATACAGAACCACTTCGAAAATGGGGCCCGTTGGAGTCTCCGAATACGCTATGTACTGAGTCACAAAGATGAATCTCCGGACCGAGTCCGCAGACGAATTGGAGGTAAACTACAGCCACCTTTTATTGCAGCCCGGGGAGACATATGGCGCAACGCCTGGCTGGTCGATCTTTGCTGTGACGGCAATTTCTGCGCGCTGTCATCAGATTTAGAGAATACTGCATTACAACGAGTAACAGCAGAGCCTTGTTCCCTTAAGGCCCTGAAGTGGCCACTAACCTCCCCTCTTCACAACCACGCATCTTCTGACGACCCTCTCCAATTTAATCCACTCACCTCGCTGGCCGATTATCACCAGATTGCCTTACTTAGTATTCAAGCTCAGCCCCCCAATAGACTTGATCCAGATTCGCAACAAGGGATAGGTCTGCAAACTGGCGCACAAAGCAGAATACACCCCGTCAGTCTAGAGTCAGGCTCGGCCCTGGTTGGTGACTACAGTCGGGTCGACATCGGTGCACGACTAACAGGTCAGGTACTAATCGGTAACCACTGCATTATTGACAGAGGCGCGCAGCTCCACAACAGTGTGGTTTTACATGACAGCTACGTCGGTGCAGGACTTGAGGTCAAGAATGCCATCATCGACAAAGCGTGCATCATTCGAGTTGATCTCAACACCAATTTTATAGTGACTGATCAATTCTTGTTAGGTTCAACCTATCAAGGAGAGGGCATTCAATTCGCCATCTCCCTGGTTGAGCGTCTGAGTGCTGCAACAATAATGCTAATTACATTGCCAATCTGGCCTCTGGCAGTTCTGGTAGCGGTCTGTCTTCATCCCCAAACACCAGTACAGAGAAGACCGTGCTACAGCAACAAACAGGCCACTGACGCCTCTGCCTCATTATCGAGTGTTATCGATACCTATCGTTTTAATTTACCGTTTAAGCTAATAGCCAGCCTACCTATGCTGTGGTGTGTCGTGCGTGGTCATTTAAAGCTGTTTGGTCGAGACGCGACCCCACAACCCGAGGATAGCCAGCCACACTGTCCGGAATCGCCCTGGCATGTACGATATACTCGACTGCCCTTTGGGCTGATCAGCCCAGCCAGATTACGACTATCGACAGACTGCGACCCCGTCACGCTGCAACTGACAGAAATTGAACATGGTAGCAATAACACCCTAGCAAGCTGGCTTGGCCACTTCGGTTATGCGCTGAAGTACCTGCTTCAGACTCGTTACTGGTTTCGAACTCGACCATCATTAGATAAGGCGGCCGCTAAAACGAACGGCTAACACTGTTCTAAATACCCCTTAGCACCTACACTTGTTAGCACCCGCGCAATCAATTGCTAAAAGGACACGGGACCATCAGAGGAGTACCGCTTTGCTTGAAGCCCCTACCCCGCAGAATGAACCAGAACGACTTAAAGCGTTACTGGACTTAAAACTACTCGACAGCGCCAGCGAAGAGCGATTTGACCGCGTCACACGGCTTGCTCAACAGTGTTTTCAGGTACCTATCGCCCTCATCAGTCTGGTCGATACACAGCGTCAATGGTTTAAGTCGCGAGCAGGCCTTGATACCCTTGAAACCGAGCGCTGTATATCCTTTTGTGGTCATGCCATTATGAATGATGGGGTAATGGTCGTCGAAAACGCATTAGAAGATGAGCGATTTTGCGATAACCCATTGGTAACGGGTGACCTTAAACTGCGATTCTACGCGGGTCGGCCACTACATTCACCAACCGGTCATCGGATCGGTACCCTCTGTATCATTGATCATCAACCGAGAACATTCGACTCCAAGCAACGGCAATTATTAAATGATTTGGCCAGTCTAATTGAACAAGAAATTAAGAAATCAAAAACAAATGCCTCATCTAAACTCGCCAAGTCAACCGAGTCACTGCTACAAAAGTCGATACGAATCGCTAGCCACTTCTTTGCCAATCGACTCTATGCCCTGGTCATTACGTTGATGTTTTTTTTAGGCATTATTAGCCTAGCCTACAATTGGGATCAAAAAAATATTGAGGCACTCAAAGCCGATAAAGCCGCTCGTGCGGTCGAGTTATTAGCCGGCGTGCGTGGCCGACTGGAGACAGAGTTAAACGCCAAGCTCAATATCACTCAAGGCCTGGCAGGTCTTGTCAGAGCTAATGAGCACATCGAAGAGCGTCGTTTCCAGCGCTTTGCCGAAGATCTGGGGGGCAACATCCCTGCAATTCGAAGTTTGCAGCTAGCCCCCAACGGCATTGTCACCCATGTCTGGCCCAGCAGTTCCAACAAAAAAGCCATCGGTCATGATTTGTTAGCCGACCCCAATCGTCGAGCAGCGGCCGAGAAAGCCATCGACGCTCGGCGCATCTGGCTGGCAGGGCCGGTTAACTTATTACAGGGCGGCGTTGCACTCATCGGTCGGCAACCGATTTTTATCTCAATAAAAGAACAGCAAGAAAAATTCTGGGGGTTTGCGACCGTGTTGATTGACCTGCCTGAATTGCTGCAGGAGGTTGAATTAAATAATGAGGAGGCTCGCATTCACTATGCCATCCGCGGAAAAGATGCCAGCGGCAAGCAAGGGGAGGTATTCTACGGAGCCCCAGCGACCTTTGATAGTGCCTTGGCGGTAACTGAGGTGTCATTACCGGCAGGGAGTTGGGAGATCGCCATTAAAGACTCCCTTGAGGTGACCTCCTGGCCAGGACGGGAACTATTTTGGGTCATTGCCGCTCTTGCCACGCTGATCATTCCAACCCTGATCTATGTATTATTGCGATTACCACAACATTTTCAGAAGGCGGTCCAGGCGGCCTCAGAGGCTCTTGAGCTTTCGGAAATTCGATTTCGGGATGCCATTGAAGCCCTGCCAGATGGTTTTGTAATCTATGATGCTGAGGACCGACCTGATCACGATCAATTGAAAAAAGCAGTCTTGGCGTTTGAGGCCAGTGACGATCGCGTCGCCTGTATTCAGGGAAAGCTGAACTTTTATAACCCCCATTACAATTTCCTGACCCGTTGTTTTACGGCAGAGTACTCCATGTGGTTTGATTTCTGCCTGCCTGGCCTCGATGTGCTC